>NZ_JBEOZN010000027.1:0-85874 GCF_040298085.1 Streptosporangium sp. NPDC001681
GGGCTTGCCCTCCTCGCGGGTCATCTCCTCGAAGAGCGCGCGCTCCTTCTCGATGACGTCGGCCGGGACCTCGGCGGGGCTGAGGTACTTCGGGGGCAGGTCCAGTCGCGCCGGGCCCTGCCACCTGGCCGTGTCCTTCGGCACGTCGGCGCTGCCGAGGGTGCTGATCGCCAGCGGGATCACGACCTTGCTCCCCGCCAGGTCGACGGTGACGTTCGCGCCGGTGGCCCGCTCGGCGCTGTAGGTCGAGTCGGTGCCGGCGATCACGAGGGCCAGCCTGTGCCCCTTCTTGAAGACGTACTCCTGCGGCAGCGTCTCCCAGCTGACCTTGCCGTACGTGCCCGGGGGCAGTGGCGAGGGCTCGCTGAGCGAGTCGCGGTTCTGCACGTCGATCCAGCCACGGGCGACGATCTCCAGGGGCCGGGTGGCCCGGTTGGTGACGACCTGCCGGTAACAGGCGTCGTCGGAGGCCGTGCTCTCGCCGTGGCAACTCTCCTCGGCGGCCGTGGTGATGCCCTGGCCCCGCCGCCAGTCGATCCGGGTGTCCTCGCCGAAGTCGACGAGGAGCGCGGTCAGGTTCGAGGTGGGCCTGTCGAGCGCGACGCGCAGGTCCACCACGGGTGTGCCGGACAGCCGCAGGTCCAGCGGCAGCTCGCCGGTGGTGAAGGCCACCCGCCCCGGCTTGACGGTGCCGACGTCGGCCACCATCGCGTCCTCGGACTGGCGGATGTCGGTGAACGTAGCGGTCTGCCCCTTCCTGGCCGGTACGAGGCCGAACGAGCCGTCGGCCGCGGGGCGGAAGGGGACCTTCAGGGAGAGCGGGGCGGGCCAGTCGCGCTGGGTGATCCAGCGGTCGAGGCTGGTCTGCACGTCGGCGCGGGGCTCTCGCATGATGCCGTTCTGCACGCCGAGCAGCCAGTAGTCGAACCAGCGGTGCAGCGTGTCGACCCAGAGGTCACGACGGCCCTCGAAGTCGAAGGGGTCGACGTGCTGGTACTGCCCGACCCAGATCTTGCGGGGCACGTTCCGGCCGGCCAGCGCCTGCCACCACTTGGAGAAGTTGTCGGGCCTGACGTTGAGGTCGTTGACCGTGTGCACGGCGAAGACGCTGGCGCGCACCTTGGAGACGTCGGCCATCGAGCCCGCGATGTAGTCGCGCTCGGCCCAGAAGCCGTTGTAGTCGCCGGTGTCATCGCCGTCCTCGGCGTCCAGCCGCGCCCGCACCGCGGCGCACTTGGCCTCGGGGTCGGTGTCGACGTAGTTCCCCAGCCACGACATGTAGTCGTAGTTGTAGATCACCCCGTTGGAGCGCTGGTATTTGTACCAGGAGCTGATCGCCGAGATCGGGACGATGGTCTCCAGCCCCTGCACACCGGTCGCCGCCACGGCGTTGGCCAGCGTGCCGTCGTACGACTTGCCGATCATCGCGGCCTTGCCGGTGGTCCAGTCCGCGACCGCGGGCGTGCCGTCGGGGCGGTAGGCGGTGGCGCGGCCGTTCAGCCAGTCGATCACGGCCTTGCCGCCCAGCACGTCGGCCTGCCCGCCGACGTCAGGACAGCCGTCGGACCTGGTGGTGCCGATCATGTCGACATTGAGGACGGCGTAACCGCGCGGTACGAAGTAGTTGTCGTAGAACAGCGGGAATTTCACTACGTTCCCGGCGGCGTCATAGACCTTCCGCTCGGCCTCGTTACCCCGGCCGGAGTTGTCGTAGTACGGACTCTCATCGATGATCACCGGCACCTTGAGCCCGGAACCCGATTCCTTCGGCCTGATGATGTCGACACGGACCCGGTCCGGCCTCCCATCGGAGTCGCTGTCGACACCCGACTCGACGTAGACGTGCTCGCGGACGGCGTCGGCGTAGGAGAAGACCGGTTGGGACCGTCCTCGCTCGATGGTGAGGGATGGCTGGGTGGCCGCGTGGGCTGGGGTGACGCCCGCCGCGAGAACCGCGAGGACGACAAGGGCTGCCCGTAACTTCGGCAAGCGGAGCCTCCAGAACAACTAGGGAAACATCCGCAATATCAATCTTTGTCCGTATAGTCCGCAAGATCCTTTATGTGTTCGACATCACCCTGGAGCTGGTATGTGACATGACGCTCGACAACCCTGTCCGGCCACCGGTCAGGACGGCCCGGCGCGAGCCCGGGCAAGCGGGAGCAGGGGTACGACCGCGGCGGCCACCCGCCGCGGGGCCTCAGCAGGGTTCGGTGCCGGAGGCGGGCAGGAGCTTGTTCAGCATGACCGCGCACTGACGCAGCTCGTCGGCGTCGAGCATGTCCAGGAACTGGGCGCGGACGCCGCGCAGGTAGGTGGGACCGGCCTCGGCCAGCCGCGCCGCGCCCGCGTCGGTGAGCACCGCGAACAGGCCGCGCGCGTCACTGGTGCACGCCTCGCGCTCGACCAGGCCGTCCCGCTGGAGGCGGTCGACGAGCCGGGTCAGGCCACTGCGCGAGAGCAGCACCCGGTCCGCCAGGTCGTTCATCCTCAGCCGCCGCTCGGGCGCCTCGAAGAGTTGCAGGAGGACCTCGTAGGAGGCCAGGGGCAGATCGTGCTCGATCAGCAGGTCGGCCTCCAGCACCCGGGCGATGCGGACCTGGGCTCGTTGGAGCATGCGCCAGAGCGTCAGCTCCTCCGAGCTGAAGCTCTCCATGGACTCGCCCGCCGTGAGGGTCACACAGTAACCTTAGAACGTTGCACGCGCATCTACACAGCGAATTGTCCGAATCCGGCGACCAGAACCGGGGCCGGAATTCCTGCCGACGTTCCGGGGTTCATACCATTGGACTTCCGACGCCGACCGTTCCCTGACGGGATCGGGCCTCTCGCCAAGCCATACGAGCGCCACGACGGGCAGTTCCTGCCCTTGAGACGCCTCATCGATAACAGACAAGGAGGGACGGCATCCTCCGTCGCCCCAGTGTGACGCCGTGTTGCCGACACTTCGATGGCACCTACCCCGGAACTGGTGATGGCCGCCCTCGCGACCGTCAACGACCCTGAGATCCGTCGGCCGATCACCGAGCTCGAAATGGTCAAGAGCGTCGACATCTCCCCCGAGGGGGCGGTACGTGTCGCGATCTTCCTCACGGTGTCCGGCTGTCCCATGAAGGACACCATCACCCGAGACGTCACCGCCGCGGTCTCCAGGATCGACGGAGTGACCGGCGTCTCCGTCGAGATGGACGTCATGAGCCCCGAGCAGCGCAAGGCGCTGCAGACCAAGCTGCGCGGCAACAAGGGTCCCGAGAAGGAGATCCCCTTCGCCCAGCCCGGCTCGCTGACCCGTGTCTTCGCCGTCGCCTCCGGCAAGGGCGGTGTCGGCAAGTCGTCGGTCACCGTCAACCTGGCCGCCGCGATGGCCGCGAGCGGTCTCAAGGTCGGCGTCGTCGACGCCGACATCTACGGCCACAGCATCCCTCGCATGCTCGGCACCTCCGAGCGTCCCACCAAGGTCGAGGACATGATCATGCCGCCGGTGGCGCATGACATCAAGGTCATCTCGGTCGGCATGTTCAAGCCGGAGGGCAACACCCCCGTCGTGTGGCGCGGTCCCATGCTCGACCGGGCCCTGCACCAGTTCCTCGCCGACGTCTACTGGGGCGACCTGGACGTGCTGCTGATGGACCTGCCCCCGGGCACCGGTGACATCGCGATCTCCGTGGCGCAGCGGATGCCCTCGGCGGAGCTCCTGGTGGTGACCACCCCGCAGCAGGCCGCCGCCGAGGTCGCCGAGCGGGCGGGATCGATCGCCGTCCAGACCCACCAGCAGATCGCCGGCGTCATCGAGAACATGTCATGGCTGCCCTGCCCGCACTGCGACGAGCGGGTCTCGGTCTTCGGCGAGGGCGGTGGCCAGACCGTGGCCGACGCGCTCACCCGCACCCTCGGCGCCCGCGTGCCGCTCCTCGGCCAGGTGCCGATCGACATGCGCCTGCGCGAGGGCGGCGACGAGGGCAAGCCGCTCGTACTGACCGACCCGGACGCCCCGGCCGCGGCCGAGCTGATCCGCGTCGCCGGTTCCCTCAGCAAGAAGTCGACCAGCCTCAAGGGCCTCCAGCTCGGCATCTCGCCCACCCGGCGCGGCTGACGGCACCCGCTCCGACACGACGACGGCGGCGCCCCCTGCGGGAGGGGGCGCCGCCGTCGGCCGTCCGGGAGGGACTCAGGTCGCCTCGGAGTCGTACGGAGGGATCTCGCCGTAGCCCAGCTCGCCGCCCGCCGGGTAGGAGGGGGCGGGTTCGGCGGTGGCGGTGGCCGGGGTGGACTTCCAGTCGTCCTCAAGGTCGGCGGTGAGGTGCTTGCGGACGAAGTTCTTCGGGTTCAGGTCGGCCGGGTCGAAGTCGGCGAACTCCGGCCCCAGCCCGGTCCGCAGGTCGTCTCTCGCGTTGTTGGCCATCCGGCGCAGGTTGCGCAACGTCTTGCCCGCCTGGGCAGCGGCCTGGGGCAGTTTCTCCGGGCCGAAGACGAGGAGGGCGATGACCACCAGCGCCACGATCTCAGGCCAGCCGAGTCCGAACACGGTGATCTCCTACCGAAAGAATGCCGTGGGCACCTCTCCGGCTACACACCGGAGAGGTTCCAGACTAATACCGCCAAGGGTAAGCACGCGCCCCTGCCAGGCGACTCAGGAAGGCTCGGGTGCGGGCTGGTCCGGCGCGGTGCCGACGGTCACGGTCGCGGTGTTCTCCTGGCCGCCGCGCTGGTACTTGACCGAGAGCTTCTCACCGGGAGCCCTGTTGCGGACCAGCGCGATCAGCTCGTTGCCGTCCTGCAGCACGACGCCGTCGACCTCCAGGATGACGTCGCCCGGCTTGAGGCCCGCCTGGGCGGCGGGGCCGTTCGGCTCGATCGGCTGGGAACCCTGCCTGGCCTCGGTCGCGATACGCACTCCGACACCCTGGTAGGTCGGGTCGATGGCGACACCGATCCGCGACTTCTTGGCCTTGCCCGTGGTGATCAGCTCCTGGGCGACGCGGCGGGCGTGGTTCACCGGGATGGCGAAACCGAGGCCGATGCTGCCGCTCTGGCTGCCGACCGACCTGCCGAGAGTGGCGATCGCCGAGTTGACGCCGATCACCTCGCCGTTGCCGTTGACCAGCGGCCCCCCGGAGTTGCCCGGGTTGATGGCCGCGTCGGTCTGGACCGCGCTGAGCCAGGTGGTCTCGGAGTTGTTCTCCTCACCCGCCTGAACGGGACGATTGAGCGAGCTGACGATGCCGGAGGTGACGGTGCCGGTCAGGCCCAGCGGGGAGCCGATGGCGATGACCGGGTCGCCCACGACCACGTTGTCGGAGTTGCCGAGGGTGATCTCCGGGGCGCCGAAGGTCTCCGCCGGCTTGACCACTGCCAGGTCGGACTCGGGGTCGCGGCCGACGACGACGGCGGAGGTGGACTTGCGGTTGTTGAACTGGATCTGGATCCGGCCGCTGGGATCGGCTCCGGCGACCACGTGGTTGTTGGTCACCACGTAGCCGCCCTTGATCAGGAAGCCGGAACCGGTGTTGGAACTCGTCCCGCCCTCGACCGCCAGCGAGACCACGCTGGGCAGCACCTTCGAGGCCACACCCGCCACCGAATCCGGGGGCCGGGCGTTGGAACCGGTCGGCGCGTTCCCCAGGCTGTAGGAGGGGTCGCGCCCCGAGCCGGTCGGCTTGGTGAGGAGATAGGTGCCGACGCTGCCGAGCAGCGAGGCGAGCAACGCGATCACCACGGCGAGGACGACCAGCGTGGCCGTACGCGGCCCGCGCTGAATCGCCACGGGCGCCGGGCCGCCGAAGCTCCCTGGCAGCCCCGGGCTACCGGGAGGCGGCGCCCAGCCGGGACCCATGCCGAACGCCTGGGTGGGCGGCGGGGGCGGAGCCGGGTGGGCGGCGAAGACCGCCGTGTCGTACCTGAGCCGGCCGGAGGGGTCGCCCCAGCTCTCCGGCGCGTGGCCCTGTCCCTGGACGCCCTCGCCCGCCGACGCCTCCCCGTCGTCGTGACGGAGCAACTCGGGCTGCCCCTGCGGCCCACCCCACCGGCCGCGGCCTGGCGGGGCGCCCAACTGGCTCCAGCCGTCGTCTCCCGGCTGCTCGGCCTGGGGCGGCGCGCCCTCTCCGGCGGGCAGGAACTCGGGGCGCGAGAACTCGGGGCCGGAGGAGTCGGCGTGGCGGGACTCCGGAGCGCCGTGACCACCGTCGGTGAAGTCCGACGGCGTACGCCCCGCAGCATCGTGCGCCCCGTGGCCGGTACGGGCCTCGTCGGTCATCGAATACTCACTACTCCTTGCCTCGCAGATGCCCACTCACCGGGTCAACCCGGCAATCTTCCCCCGAGCGGCATACGAGATGTGTAAAACACACGTCATCCGAAGGGATTGACCCACGAGAGCAGGCGACTCGCACCTCGGCCGAGCCTCGTCCAGAGATCCGGAACATGCTCGTGCGGTAGGGCCGCGACAACCGCGTCGACCATGTCGGCCGGCGCGTCCGCGAAGACTGTATAGACATGCCCCCCACTCGCCCAGATCATCTCCTGCCCAACCGGGCCTCGAATCCAGATCGTATGCCCGCTGCGCCGCTCCGCATGCCAACCCTGGAGATGATCCTCATCAAGCACTCCGGGTTGCACAAAAACCGACACAACCGACAACCCATCCGAATATCCCAGATACAAGTATCCAGCGGGGGCGCTTCGCACGGCGAACAGCTCCAGGCGGCCCGGCAGGGCACGGGGAATACGCCAGCCCGCGGCCAGCAGGCGGGGCATCTCCACGAGATCGAGGCCCCCGGTGGCCAGCGGCACCGTGGGCACCACCCCCTTGGTCACCGGGTCGAGGGTCAGATCGACGAAGGCTCCGACGCTGACGACCCGGCCCCTCGCGTCCATGAGCTCGCGGCGCAGCACCGGCCCGGCGGCCTTGTCGATCCAGTAGCGGGCGGCGACCGTGCCGTCCGCGCGCAGGATGTCCACGAGGCGGGCGGGGCGCCCGCAGGCGTGCCCCTCCCCGGCGGCCACAACCCGGTAGTTCCGGGCCAGCACCTCGAGCATCGCTTCCGACGGGCTGGACATGCCCCCGGCGGGGGTGCCTGGATCGACGCTCTGCACGGAGCCCGCGGGCTCGGTACGCACCGTCATCCCCTTCCCGGGGACGTTGTGCACCTCCAGCACCGCCGAGGTGGAGCCGGAGGCGCCCCAGACCGTGACGTACTGGGTGCCTGCGTATCCGCGGGCCCGGCCCGCGACCGCCGCCTCACGGAGCAGGCGCAGGCCGGTGTCCTCGTTCTCCGCCTCGTCCGGCGGTATGGCGTGCGAGGTCCTGACCGCGTGTGCCGTACCGCCCGTCACCAGCCCCAGCAACATGACAGCCACCAGGATGATCGTGGCGGGCAGCCGGATCACGGAGTGGGCGAGAAGGTGGGCGTCGCCGATCCGCCGTAGGGTGCCGTGTTCCTGTGCTGGTTGGCGAACATGTCGACCGGCGGTACGACACGCGGGTTGGGATCGGCCCCGCCTACCACGAACAGTGTGCCGATCGCCACGGCCGCCGAGGCGACACCCACCGCGACGTAACCCGCTCTCCGGGTGCGGCGAGGTCCTTGGGCCCGGCCCCTGGGGCGGTTGTCGGGGGGAGCGATGCTGTACATGCTCGGAATGGGCGCTCCGCCGAAGGTGCGCGAGGCCGGAAAGGGGCGCTCACGCGGGGGCAACGGGCCGCCGGGCTCCGCCATCCGCAGCAGGGACATCGTCAGGTCGGTCGGCATCGCGGGCCCGTCGAGGGACCGCAACCGGCTCTTCAGCGCTCGCACGGCGTCGACCTCGGCCCGGCAGTCGGCGCAGAAGGCCAGATGCGACAGGGCCCGGTCACGCTCGTGGTGGTTCAGCTCACCGTCTACCAGTGCGGAAACACGCTCTCCTAGATGACTCATGCGCACTCCTTGCCAAGTGGCTCGTCGTGACATTCGTCATGACTGTGATTTCTCATGCGAATTCCTCCCCGTGAGTAACGCTCGGGGGGAATGGATCGTTCCGCGGCGCGCGATGCTCGAGCGCCTCACGCAACTGCGCCCGCCCACGGTGGATCCGGCTCCGGACCGTGCCGAGCTTCACACCCAGCGTCGCCGCGATCTCCTCGTAGGACAGCCCCTCGATGTCACACAGAACGACGGCCGCGCGGAACTCGGGCGCGAGGGCGTCGAGTGCCGCCTGGATGTCGGGCTCCAGATGGGTGTCGTCGTACACCTGTGCGGGAGAAGGCTCGCGCCCGCGCAGCCGCTCGGCGGCGTCGTCGGCGAGCCCCTCGAACCTGATGCGCTGCTTGCGCCGCGCCATGTCGAGGAACAGGTTGGTGGTGATGCGGTGCAGCCAGCCCTCGAAAGTGCCCGGCGTGTAGTTCGACAACGACCTGAAGACCCGGACGAAGACCTCCTGTGTGAGATCTTCCGCATCGTGCACGTTGCCGGTCAGCCGATAGGCCAGCCGGTACACTCGCGCCGAGTGCGCCCGGACCACCTCCTCCCAGGTAGGAGGCGTCCAATCAGACACGGGAGCTTCTGCCTGGTGGTCAGGCTCGTCCACCAGTACTCCTCTCTCCGGGACCACCGCTATCGCCATAGTGCCTGGTTTCGTCCCTTCGTGCGCACTGACTACCTTCAGGACCGGCAAAGGCCGCTTAAACCGTGCAACGCACCGGGGACGACATGAGTTCCCGATCGGGCCTGCCTCCCTTAGGCTGCGACCCAGCGCCTATATGACTGTGTACGGAGAAAGCGGGAGGAGAGGCCGATGGCAGAGACGCCGACAAGTCCGTTGGAGGCCACTCTGGCCTATGCCGATGAGTTCCACAGGGAGGACGACATCCTGCTGGCCGCGCGCATGCGCGGCGCCGAGGTGGGAGCGCCCCCGATCCTGCCCGGCGGCGGCGCCGCTCTCTGCTTCCTCGCCACCGCCATCAACGCCCGTGCCGTCGTGGAGATCGGCACCGGCTGCGGGGTGTCAGGCCTGTGGCTGCTCCGCGGCATGCGCCAGGACGGCACGCTCACCAGCGTGGACGTGGAACCGGAGCACCAGCGACTGGCCAGGCAGAGCTTCGCCCAGGCCGGATTCTCCGGGGGCCGGACCCGTCTGATCACCGGCCGCGCCCTCGACGTGCTCCCCCGGCTGTCCGACGGCGGCTACGACCTGGTCTTCTGCGACGGCGCCATGCACGAGTACGCCGACTACCTGGCCGAGTCCGTCCGGCTGCTCCGGGTCGGCGGCATCGTCGTCTTCGACAACGCCCTCTGGGGCAACCGGGTGGCCGACCCCGTGCAGCGGGACCCCGACACGGTCTCCATCAGGGAGCTGGGCAAGCTCGTCCGCTCCGACGAGCGGCTCCGCCCGCTGATGATGCCTCTCGGAGACGGCATCCTGGCGGCCGTCAAGCTCTCCGACTGACGGCGGCCGCCCGACCGGGGGCGGGACGGTGACACCGTCGGTGACACCGTCCCGCCCGCCGCGCGATCACCGCTCCTGGAGCCCCGCCAGCCATTCGAGCAGCAGGCGCACGCCGTATCCGGTGGCCCCCTTGCTGAACAGGCCCTCGTCCGCGCCGCTACGGCCGACGCCGGCGATGTCCAGGTGTGCCCAGGGCCGCCCGCCGGTGAACTCGCGCAGGAACAGCGCCGCGGTGACGGAACCCGCGCCGTAGGTCGATCCGGCCTCGATGTTGGTCAGGTCGGCCACCGACGAGTCGAGCGCGGGAAGGTAGTCCTCGATCAGCGGCATCCGCCAGAGCCGCTCCCCACTGACCTCCCCCGCCTCGACCAGCGCGCCTGCCAGCGCGTCCTCGGAGGCGAAGACCGCGCCGAGACTCTTGCTCAGGGCCACGCTGATCGCCCCGGTCAGCGTGGCGATGTCCACCATGACGTCCGGGTCCAGCTCCGCGTCGGCGTAGGCCAGCGCGTCGGCCAGCACCAGGCGGCCCTCGGCGTCGGTGTTGAGCACCTCCACGGTCCGGCCGCCGTACTGCGTGATCACGTCCGAGGGGCGCTGGGCCGAACCGGAGAAGGAGTTCTCGGCGGCGGCGATCAGGCCGGTGACCCGGATCGGCACGCCGAGCGAGGCCAGCGCGCCCAGGACCGCGATGACCACCGCTCCGCCGGCCATGTCGGTCTTCATGAACACCATGCCGGCGGTCGGCTTGAGCGACAGGCCGCCGGTGTCGTACGTGATGCCCTTGCCGACCAGGACCACGTGGCGCGTCGCGCCCTCGGGCCGGTAGGAGAGCTGGATCAGCCGGGGCGGGTTCACCGACCCCTTCCCGACGGCGAGGATGCCGCCGAACCCGCCGGAGCGCAGCTCCCGCTCGTCCCACACCCGCACGGCGACGCCCTGCTCGGCGGCGCGCTCGGCGAGCCAGGCCGGTGACTTCACCGAGGACGGGGTGTTGGTCAGGTCCCTGGCGAGCGCGACGGCCCCGGCGATCACCTCCGCGCCGGCGACCTCCGCCTCGACCCCGTCTCCGACGAACTCGAGCGTCGTCACGGGGGACTTCGCCTCGCCGACCCTGAAGGTGTACGTGGCCAGCAGCGCGCCCTCCACGAAGGCGGCCACCGGCCCGCCGGGCAGCACGATCCTGATGGCGTCCTTGCCCTTACCGCGCCGCGCCACCGCCGCGCCGGCCTTGCGCAGGGCCGTCGCCGAGCCGTCGCCGACTCCGTAGAGGAGCACCCGGCCCACGGCGTCGCCGTTCGCGACGGGAACCTCGACGATCTCACCCGCCTCGCCCTTGGCCTGGTAGTGGGCGAGCAACGCCGCCACGGGCACCGGCAGCTCGATCTCGGGTGCGAGATCCTCGGCGAAGGGAACGGCGAGCAACTCGGCGTCGCCGAAGGACTCGGTCTCGGCGTCCTCCCCGGCGGACAGCCCCTGGGCATAGGGCACGCGGGGCAGGAGCAGATAGGGGGAGATGGGCATGGGTGACTCCAGTCGTCAGGCCCGGCAGGAGAGAAACGCCGGGGAGAACACCGCGGCCCTGGCGCGAGCCGCCGCGAGGCGGTCCGACGGCCAGGGCCGTGTTCATCGTCGGTCGCGCGGGCCATCGCAGGTGTCATGCTCCCCGAGCAAGCTCAAATAGGGCCCGGCTCCGCCACTCTGTCTTAGATCGGTATCAACCGACGATTTTCTTCAGTTCCTCACCAAGGGCGCTTGCCTCGTCCGCGGAGAGCTCAACGACGAGACGGCCGCCACCCTCCAGAGGAACCCGCATGACGATCCCCCTGCCTTCCTTGACGACCTCCAGCGGACCATCACCGGTCCTCGGCTTCATAGCCGCCATGCGTGTATCCCTTCCTGCTTCGGGCTCCGGATCTCCGACTGACCCGAGGGTGGCCGACGCATTCACGTCTTCTGTGATGTCCTATTATCCCGCCTCCGCACGGAGAATGGGAACGATCAGTCTCAGCGTCGGCTCATCCGGCGATCAAGACCGTTGTCCGAGACCCCCCGGACGGCCAAACTTGTCCTCGTGAACGCCCGCGCCGCGCTCTTCGATCTGTACGGGGATCACCTCAGATCCCGAGGCGGCCGCGCGTCCGTGGCCGCCCTCGTCCGCCTGCTCGCCTCGCTGGACATCGCCGCTCCGGCCGTGCGCACCGCCATCTCGCGGATGGTACGGCAAGGCTGGCTGGCGCCCGCCCGGCTGCCCGGAGGCCCCGGCTACGAGGTCACCCCCAAGTGCGTGCACCGTCTCGACGAGGCCGCGTTGAGAATTTACCGAGTTGGGACGATCACCTGGAACGGCCGGTGGCACATCCTGGTGCTGGAGCCCGTGCGCGAGCGGTCCAGAAGGGAGCGCCTCCGGGCCGAGCTGTCCTTCATCGGGTACGCGCCCCTGTCCGAGACCACCTGGATCGGCCCCCGCCCCTCCCCCGAGCTGGAGACGATCCTCAGCGGCGAGGGCGTCGGCGCCGAGCGGTTCGACGCGGTGCTCGACGGCGACCCCGCGGCACTGGCCGCCAGGACATGGGACCTGGACGGCATCGGTGCCGCCTACCGGAGCTGGCTGGCCCAGGCGATGGACCTGGTCGGCGAGCTGCCCCGCGACGCGAGCGACGCCCGGGTGTTCGCCGTCCGCAGCAGGCTGCTGCACGGCTGGCGCAACTTCCTGTTCCGCGACCCCGGGCTCCCGACCGAGCTCCTGCCGCGAGGCTGGCCGGGGGAGCAGGCCAGAATCTACTTCGAACACGAGGCCGGACGGCTGCTCCCAGCCGCCGCCGCCTTCGTCGACCGCCACCTCGGCGAGCCGTAGCACGCGGAGCCGGGAAGCCTGAAGGAGCCCTTGTTGAACGACGTTCTCTATTCCGTCGACGACGCCGTCGCCACCATCGTCATCAACCGGCCGGAGGCGATGAACTCGCTGACCTCCCGGGCGAAGACCGCCCTGCTTGAGGCGGTGACCGCGGCGTCGCGGGAGCGCGCCGTGCGGGCGGTGCTGCTGACCGGGACGGGGCGGGCGTTCTGTGCCGGCCAGGACCTGAGCGAGCACGCCGCGAACCTGGAGGCAGGCCGGGGCCTGGACGACACGGTACGTACCCAGTACAACCCGATCGTCCGCACCATCACCGAGATGGACAAGCCGGTCGTCGCGGCGGTGAACGGCGTCGCCGCGGGCGCGGGCGCCGCGCTGGCCTTCGCCTGCGACCTGCGAATCGCCTCGGAGAAGGCCAGGTTCGCGATGGCCTTCTCCGGCATCGCCCTGGCCCCGGACTCGGGCGCCTCCTGGACCCTGCAGCGCCTGGTCGGCGCGGGCCGCGCGGCGGAGCTGCTACTGCTCGGCGACCCCGTCGGCTCGGCCCGCGCGCTCGAACTCGGGATCGTCTCCCAGGTCGTCCCCGCCGACGAGCTGGACATCGCGGCCCGCGCGCTGGCCGTACGGCTGGCACAGGGGCCCACGAGCGCCTACGCGGCCACCAAGCGCGCCCTGCGGTTCGCCTCGGCCGGTTCGCTGGCCGAGGCCCTGGAGCTGGAAGCCGACCTCCAGGACGCCTGCGCCAAGACCGACGACCACCTGAACGCGACCCGCGCCTTCCTCGCCAAGGAGCGCCCGGTCTTCCAGGGCCGCTGACGTCCCCTGGCCGGTCTCGGGGGATCCCGCGAAACCACCGCGTACGGGCCGGCGGGGCCCGGCCGCGCGGAGCTCCCCCTCGCCCGTGAGGGGGAGGCCGTCAGGCCCGGCGTGTCCAGCAGTCGGCCAGGTGGTCGTTGACGAGGCCGATGGCCTGCATCAGCGCGTAGGCGGTGGTCGGACCGACGAAACGGAAACCGTGTGACTTGAGCTCCTTGGCCAGCGCCTTGGAACCGGGGGTCTGGGCGGGCAGGTCCGCCGGGGTCTTCGGAACCGGCGAGCCGGGGTCCGCGTGACTCCAGACGAGATCGGACAGGCCGATGCCGAGCGCGGCCCTCGCGTTGGCGATCGTCGCCTCGATCTTGGCCCGGTTCCTGACGATGCCTGCGTCGCCGAGCAGGCGTTCGACGTCCTGCTCGCCGAAGGCGGCCACGGCCGGAATGGAGAACCCCTCGAAGGCGGCGCGGAAGTTCTCCCGCTTGCGCAGGATGGTGATCCAGGACAGGCCGGACTGGAACGCCTCCAGCGTGATCCGCTCGAACACCCGGTCGTCGCCGGTGACCGGGCGGCCCCACTCCTCGTCGTGGTAGGCGATGTAGTCGGGGGCCGCGCTCACCCACCCACAGCGCACGAGCTCCACGGATGCCGCGGGCACGACGGGTCGCGAGGTCTCGGTCAACGGGACTCCTCCTTGTCGTCCTTCTCCGGCCGCTCACCGAGGTGGACGCCGACGGTACCGGAGGACGGCTCCGGCGAGGCCCCGGAAGGGGACGGGGAGTCCGGCACCTGGGACGGCTCGGACGGCGAGGAGACCCGCGACGCGCCGGGCGGCTTCTCCACCACGGAAATCTCATCCGCCTCGGGGAGTCCATCGGCCCCCTCCGGCCCGTGCTCGACCCGTGGAACGGCCGGTGACCCGCCGGAATCCCCTCCGTCCGGCACGAGGTCCACCACGGGGTCCACCACGGGGTCCGGCACGGGCTCGGCCGCGTCGGGGAGCCGGTGCGGCGCCTCGCGCTCGGTGAGTGAAACGGCGGACGACCCGCCGGACCGCTCCTTGCCCGCCGCGGGCCTGCCGTGGCCGGAGAGCTCGTACGGCGCCTCAAGCTCGCGCAGGGTGGCGGGCAGGTCGCCCTTGAGCTCGTGGCGGGCCTGGAGCCTGCCGGCGAGCAGCTCGGCCACCCGCTGCTCCAGCACGGCGATCCTGGTGTCGCGCTCGCTCAGGGCTCCGGCGACCCGGTTCAGCGCCTCGTCCACGCTCTGGGTGTGATAGCCGACGAGGCTCACCGGGAGCTGGAGCGCCATGAAGTCGACGGCACCGAGCTGGCCGCCCTTGGGCAGGTCCAGCGGAGGCACGTCGGGAGCGAACTCGCTCAGCTCACCCCCCCGCCCCATGGCGACCACCGTGACACTGGCGATGACGGCTACGGCAGCGAGGGCTAATACGACCAGCACATACGAATCGTGCCACAACTCCGCTGACCTAGGATCGGGTCGTGACTCCTCCGTTCCCTGAAGAGAGCAGCCTCCCGCCCGCCTCCGCCGAGGTGGGCGACGGCCGGGCTCCGGCCTCTCCGAGCGGGCGGACCGGGGCGGTCCCACCGGTCCCGCCGACGGCCCCCCTCGTGCTCGGCCCCGGCGATCCGGGCGAACCCGGCTGGGTCGAGGCCCACTCGATCGGGGAGGTCGAGGAGCTCGTCCGCGCCGGGCGCACCGTGGTCGTCACCCCCGCCGGGCTGGCCGCCGCCACCGCCGGAGACGAGCGGGACGCCGAGGCCGCGGAGCTCACCGCGGCCTCGATCTGTGCCTGGGCGGGTGCCCGCGTGTTCCGTACGGATCGCCGGGAACAGGTGCGACTCGCGGTCGAGATGACCGACTCCCTCGCCGGGCGGCGTCCACCCGCGCTAACCCGCCGTGGCCTCGCCTAGTTCCTCGGCGCTCGGTTCCAGGTGCCTGGTCGACTTCTCCAGCAGCCGGAACGCCTCGTCGACCGTGGCGGTCCAGGAGATGGCGTCGAAGACGTTCGGCCGGGTGAAACCCGCCTCCTGCATGCCCTCGACCAGGTCCCGCAGCGGCCGGTAGATGCCCCACGGGTCGAGGACCACCAGGGGCTTGTCGTGCAGGCCCAGCGTGCGGGACGTCCAGATCTCGAACAGCTCCTCGAGCGTTCCGATGCCGCCCGGCAGCACCAGGAAGGCGTCGGAGCGGGCGTCCATGACCCCCTTGCGCTCGCGCATGTCGCCAGTGATCACCAGCTCGTCGGCGTGCTCGTCCGCGAGCTCGATGTCCACCAGTGACTGGGGGATCACGCCCACGGTACGGGCGCCGCCCGCGCGGGCCGCTCGGGCGATCGCGCCCATGCAGGAGACCTTGGCCCCTCCACTCACCAGGTCGTGCCCGCGCCTGGCGAGTTCCGCACCGACCTCCTCGGCCAGCTCCTGGTACTTCTTGTCGATTCTTTGACTAGACGCGAGGAATACACATATGAACACGCCCCGACCTTATTCGGCATCGCCGGCCAGGGTCATGGGCTTCTCCGCTCGCCCCTGACCCGCCCGCCCCTGGTGCGGTCGGCCTCCACGATGATCCGGACCGCCTCCTCCACGTCGTCGGTGACATGGATGAGATCCGCGTCCCGGGCGGAGATCTTGCCGGTCCGCACGAGGGTGTTCCTGATCCAGCCGATCAGGTCGCCCCAGAACTCGGTGCCCATCAGCACCACGGGGAAGGAGGTGACCTTCCCCGTCTGGACCAGGGTGAGCGCCTCGAACAGCTCGTCCAGGGTGCCGAACCCGCCGGGCAGCGTGATGAAGCCGCAGGAGTACTTCACGAACATGGTCTTGCGCACGAAGAAGTAGCGGAACTCGATGCCGAGGTCGACGTACTCGTTCATGCTCTGCTCGAAGGGCAGCTCGATGCCCAGGCCGACCGAGACACCGCCGGACTCCGCCGCCCCCTTGTTGGCGGCCTCCATGCAGCCGGGGCCACCACCGGTGATCACGGCGTAGCCCGCCTCGGAGAGGCTCTTGCCCAGCTTGATCCCCATCTCGTACTCGGGGGTGCCCGCGGGGGTACGCGCGGATCCGAACACGGTCACCGCCTGGGGCAGTTCGGCGAGCTGGCCGAAGCCCTCCACGAACTCGGCCTGGATCCGCATCACCCGCCAGGGGTCCATGTGCAGCCAGTCGGCCGGCCCTCTCCGGTCAAGAAGCCGCTGGTCGTAGGTGGAGTCGGAGACGAGGTCACCGCGGACCACCGCGGCTCCCTGGCGGCGTTCAGGACGTGTTTTCTTCATGCGGGACACCGTAGTGCCGTCCCAGAAAAATCTTGAAAAATCTCTATGAAAACATGGAACCGAATTTTGACGAGGGCGCGTCTAACTGCCGAGGGTGCTGCTCGGGACTGAAAGTGGCTTTCCCCGCCAAATGGCCGGCGAGGAAAGCCACTTTCATTTGCGCCCGGCACCGCCCCGGCCCCTCGCGGGGTAACCGCCCACGTCAGGGCGGAGCGGATCCGCCGTGAGCGGCACACCTGGCCGGATGACTCCGGCCTTTCACGACAGCCAGCCGAGCATTCCACGCTCGCAGCCGGCGATCTTCTTCAGTGAGACGAACTCCCCCTGCTGGTGCGCCATATTCGGGTCTCCGGGGCCGTAGTTGACGGCGGGCACGCCGAGACCGGCGAAGAGCGAGACGTCGGTCCAGCCGAGCTTGGCCCTCGGCGTGCCGCCCACCGCGTCGACGAAGGCCGCCGCCACCGGATGGGTCAGGCCGGGCCGCGCGGCGGCCGCGCCGTCGGTGAAGCGGACCTCGTACCCCTCGAACACCTCGCTCACGTGGGCCCGCGCCTCCTCCAGCGACAGGTCGGGGGCGAAGCGGTAGTTCACCGTCACCACGCACTCGTCCGGGATCACGTTGCCCGCGACGCCACCGCCGATGCCCACCGCGTTCAGGCCCTCGTGGTACTCCAGCCCGTCGACGACGGGCAGCCTCGCCTGGTAGGCGTTCAGGATCGCGAGCACCGGCTGGGCGGCGTGGATCGCGTTGACCCCGAACCAGGACCTGGCGCTGTGCGCCCGCTTGCCCCGGGTGACGATCTGGGCCCTGAGCGTGCCCTGGCAGCCGCCCTCGATCGTGCCGTCGGTGGGTTCCATGAGCACCGCGAAGTCCCCCGCGAGCCAGTCGGGGTGCCTGCGGCTGAGCCTGAGCAGGCCGTTGCGCTCGGCCTCGATCTCCTCGCAGTCGTAGAAGACGTAGGTCACGTCCCTGCTGGGCTCCGGGAGGGTCGCCGCCAGCTTCAGGGCGACCGCGACGCCGGCCTTCATGTCCGAGGTGCCGCAGCCGTAGAGCAGGTCGCCCTCGACCCGGCTGGGCAGGTTGCCCGCGACGGGGACGGTGTCCAGGTGTCCGGCGATCACCACCCGCTCACCGCGGCCCAGATGGGTACGGGCCACGATCGACTCGCCGTCGCGCTCGACCGTCAGGTGCGGGAGCAGCCGGAGGGCCTCCTCCACGGCGTCGGCCAGTGCCTTCTCGTCGCCGCTGACCGACTCGACGTCCACGATCCGGGCGGTGAGCTCCCCGACATCCTGTGTGAGATCCAGACGCGTACTCATGCCCGCGACCCTAGTGCCCGCGCGGGATCCGGACGAGCCCGCCCCCGCCACCCCCGGCCGTGTCCGCGCGGCATCCGGTCGAGTTCGGCACGGGGGCCGGGCGACCCCTGCCGGGCGGACCGCCTACCCGTGTCCGTGCAGCATCCGGTCGAGTTCGGCCCCGCCGGGCCTGCGGCCCTCCTCCAGGCGCTCAAGCACCAGCACGCAGCGCAGCCCGAAGGTACCGCCGGGAAACTCACGCCGCCGGGTCCCCCCTGCCACCACACACCAGTCCGGGACGCGGCCACGGCCGAGTTCCTCTCCCGTCCGCACGTCGACGACAGGGGTCGAGCCCGACAGGATCGTCCCGGCGCCGACCACGGCGCCCCGGCCCACCCGGGCCCCCTCGGCGATCACCGCACGGCGGCCGATCAGCGCGCCGTCCTCGACGACCGCGGGTGCGGCCCTCGACGGTTCCCCCGCGGCGCCGGAGCCCTCCTCGCCGTCCTGACCGCCCGCCGCTCCGACGCCGACCCCGCCGGCCAGGTGGACGTTCTTGCCGATCTGGGCGCACGAACCGATCGAGACCCAGGTGTCCACGGTGCTGCCCTCGTCCAGGTGGGCGCCGATGTCGACGAACGAGGGCATCAGCACCACGCCTCGCGCCAGGTAGGCGCCCCAGCGGGCGATCGCCCCCGGCACGACGCGTACCCCGTCGACGGAGGTCTTCAGCGGAAGGCGATCATGGTGATGGAAATCACCCACCTGGGACCTGGCCATGCCGAGCACCCGGAAGGCGAGCATGACGGCCCGCCGGGCGCGCTCGTCCACGACCACCTCGCCGGTGGGGGAAACCTCCGCCACCCGGGCCTTCCCGCCGTCGAGCATGTCCACCGCGCTCACCACGACGGCGCGGGCCTCGGCGTCGGCGGGGCTCAGCTCGGCCCGGCGTCGCCACAGCTCGTCGACGGCCGCGGGCAGCGGGCTGGCATCGCGCTGGGTCATGGCCCGGAGCCTAGTGTTCACCGCGTTATCACAGGCTGAGCAATCGCGGGGACCGGTAGGTTCTTGACCGTGCGAGGGCGCTTCTCAAAAGGGGTTATCGCGATCATCGCGATCGTGGTCGTGCTCGTGGTGGCCATCACCGCGGGTCTGTTCACCCTGCTCAAGCGGGCGAAACCGTTCGTCGACCTCGGCGAGGGGTGCAGGATCACGACTCCGGAGGGCTCGCTGGACCTGGACATCGCGCAGGCCCAGGTGGCGGCGGCCATCGCGGCCGTGGCGGCCCGCAAAAAGCTGCCCGAGCGGGCCGCCGTGATCGCCTACGCCACCGCCATCCAGGAGTCGAAGCTGGAGAACCTGAGGGGCGGCGACCGCGACTCGGTCGGTGTGTTCCAGCAGCGGCCCTCCCAGGGGTGGGGAAAACCCAGCCAGCTCATCGATCCCGTCTATGCCTCGGAGAAGTTCTTCGCCGCGCTGGTGAAGGTGAAGGGATACCGGAAGCTGCCGCTGCACGAGGCGGCCCAGGCGGTGCAGCGCTCGGCCGACGGGTCGGCGTACGCCCAGCACGAGGAGGACGGGAAGATCCTCGCCGCGGCGTTCACCGGACGCGTCCCCAAGGCTGTGCACTGCTGGTTCCCCGTTCCCTCGGGCAAGAGCCCGCGCCCCGACACGGGTGCGGCGAAGAGCGAGCTCACCAGGGCGCTCGGGGCCGCGTTCGAGGCCCCGTCGCGCAGGCGCGGCTGGCTGGTGGCCGGCTGGTCGATCGCCCACGCCAAGGAGTTCGGGCTGACCAGGATCCGCTACGACGGCCAGTCGTGGGTCTCCGCGAACGGCCACGACGGCTGGAAGGCCGACCCCAAGGTGCCCGCGGGGAAGGTCGAGATCTCCCAGTGATCCGCTGACGTCTCCGGATCACTTTCGGGGTTCGCGACGGTGGCGGGTGCCGGGTCAGGGCCGGCGATAGGTGGCGAGCTCGAAGACGGTGATCAGCTCGCGGGCGGCCAGGTCGAGGTCGAACCCGTCCCCGCGGGCCACCAGTCCCCGATCGCAGGCCCCGGCGCCCCTTACCCAGGGGGCTCCCCCTCCGCCAGGGGGAGCCCCCTGCACCGCGGGGCTCAGCCCTTCTTCTCGATCCTGATCGTGCCCGGGGCCAGGGGCTGGGCGTGTGAGGCTCTCCAGCGCTGGCCCTGCAGGCGTTCGAAGCTGAGCAGGCGGCCGTCCGCCGCCCGGTAGTCGGCGAAGTCGAGCAGGCCCCGCTCGGGCATCGAGGTGACGCCCTCGCCGCGGAAGGCCGCGGTGCCACGGTCGATGGGGAGGAAGTCGACCCCCTCAACGCTCAGGGTGGTCTTGGCGGGGACCATGCCCTCGGTGGGCACCTGCGTCCACAGCAGCACCTCCAGGTGCGGCGGTTCGCCGGTCGCCAGGCCGTCGTGCATCTGGATCGAGAGCCACTGGTAGCGGCGGGTGCCGTCGTCGAGAAGGTACTCGGTCCACTGGGTTCCCTGCCACGACAGGTACAGGGCGCCGAGAACACGACTGCGCACCCCCCGGCATTCGATCGTGTCACCGACCTTGATCGTACGGGGGTCGGGATAGTCGATGCCGACATGGCCCATGGCCGGTTGGGGCGGCTGCGCGGCCCCAACCGAGGAGGGGGGGGTCTCGCCGGGAGGGTCGGGATCGTCGGCCCCCCTGCCCTGACGCGTCGTCGCGAAGAACGCGCCGAGCAACAGGACAAGGGTGACCACACTCAAACCGAGTATCACGGCGACCTCGGGGGTCATGCCGCGCGATCCTACTGGAGCCGGCGCACTGCCGCACTGATGCGTTCGTCACCGGCCGTCACGGCGACCCTGACGTGCCCCTCACCCGCGGTCCCGTAGAAGTCGCCGGGGGCGACCAGGATCCCCCTGTCGGCCAGCGCGCGGGCCTGCTCCCAGCAACCCGTCCCGTTGGACGCCCACAGGTACAGACCCGCCGTGGAGTGCTCGATCTTCCAACCGGCCGCCTCCAGGGCGGGACGGAGCGCCGCGCGGCGGGCGGCGTAGCGGGCCCGCTGCTCCTCGGCGTGCTCGTCGTCGTCCAGCGCGACGGCCATCGCCGCCTGGACCGGCGCGGGCATCATCATGCCGGCGTGCTTGCGTATCTCCAGCAGCCGCTTGATCAGCGCGGGGTCGCCGGCGACGAACCCGGCGCGGTAGCCGGCCAGGTTGGAGCGCTTGGACAGCGAGTGCACCGCCAGCAGGCCCTCGTGCGAGCCGCCGCAGACGTCCGGGTGCAGGATCGAGACCGGCTGCTCCTCCCAGCCCAGCTCGATGTAGCACTCGTCGGAGGCCACGACCGCGCCGTGCTCGCGCGCCCACGAGACGACCTTGCGCAGGTGCTCGGCGGGCAGGACCTTACCCGTCGGGTTGGACGGGGAGTTGACCCAGACCAGCGGCACCCGCTCCGGCCCGAGCGCGAGCAGCCCGTCGGCGGCGTACGGCTCGGCGCCCGCGAGGCGGGCCCCCACGTCGTAGGTGGGATAGGCCAGCTCGGGGAAGATCACTCGTTGCCCCGCCCCGACACCGAGCAGTGTCGGCAGCCAGGCCACCAACTCCTTGGAACCGATCAGCGGCAGCACGTTCGCCTGGTCGAGGATCACTCCGTGCCTGCGCCGCAGCCATCCGGCCGCGGCCGAGCGGAGGCGCTCGGAACCATGGGTCAGCGGGTATCCGGGACTGTCCGAGGCGTCCGCGAGCGCCTGGCGCACGATGGCGGGCACCGGATCGACGGGGGTGCCCACCGAAAGGTCGACGATCCCGTCGGGGTGCGACGCCGCCAGTTCCTTCAGCGGCGTGAGCCGGTCCCACGGAAAGTCCGGCAGGCCGATCATCGGAGCCTCGCGGGCATGTTAGGAGTGGCGCTCACTTGATTCAGCCGTCGCCTTTCGCTCTGCCGGTGACACGCACCGGAGGAGCGATTTCTCACCCCTCCGGCATCGAATCCCGGGCACCGTCCTTTGGATCTTTCGCCCACCGCGGCCGGTCAGGCGGCACCCCGCCGCGTTGTCGCCGGTCGCCGCGGCACGCCGCGGCGACCTCCTTCGCTCCGCGAGGCGGCAGCCGACCGATCCTCGCCGCGGCAAGATCCGCCCGACAGGACCTAGTGGCTCTCGGCCTGCGGGGGCAGAGCCTCGACGACCGGGTGGTCCTTCTCGATCTTGCCGACCTTGGAGGCGCCGCCGGGCGATCCCAGGTCCTCGAAGAAGTCCACGTTCGCCTTGTAGAATTCCTTCCACTGCTCGGGAAGGTCGTCCTCGTAGAAGATGGCCTCCACCGGACAGACGGGTTCGCACGCGCCACAGTCGACGCATTCGTCGGGGTGGATGTAGAGCATCCGTCCCCCCTCATAGATGCAATCGACAGGGCACTCCTCGATGCATGCCTTGTCCAGGACGTCCACGCAAGGCTGCGCGATGACGTAGGTCACCTCGGGCTCCTTCTTCTTTACGCACCTAGGCACGACTTCGACCGCGGGTTGCTTAGCCCTAGTATTGCCGGGCCTGCCACGTGTCTGAAACGGGAGGGGGCAAAAGTCGATGGCCCTTGGTTTCGGTGCTCGCCTAAATATCACCATAACCCCCTCTGACGTGGGCAAAAGAGTCACCACGCGGAGACGGGTTCCCGAGGGGTTCCGGGACGCGGTGGGCGAGTTGGAGTTCTGGCGGGACGGCGTGCTCGGCGTACGCAAACGGGACGGCACGCTGGTCGAGATCGGCGAGGAGACGCTCGCCGCGGCGAAGGTGGTCCAGGAGCCGCGACCCCCGCGCGCCTGAGGCGCCCGCCGGCACGTTCGGGTAAGCCGCTCGCCAAGACACGTATAAGCCGTCCGGTAGGAAGGGCCGCGCCTGCTCGACCGGACGAATGACAGCGGAGAGTATTTTCTCCGTGACCGTACGTACCAGCGCCGCAGCCGCCGTGATCCTCACGGCCACGATCGCCGGATGTGGCGCCCCGGCTCCTCAGAACATTCAACTCCCGCCGGTCAACACCCGGGCCGCCTCCATGAAGGAGGGTTTCTCGACGATGGAACGCCTCGTCGAGGCGGCCAAGAAGGAGGGGACCCTCACGGTGATCGCGCTACCGCGCGACTGGGTGAACTACGGCGAGATCATCGACACCTTCGCCGAGGAGTACGGAATCAAGGTCGACCAGCTGGAACCCGACGCGAACAGCGCCAGGGAGATCGCGGCCATCCCCGCGCTCAAACCCGACGTGTTCGACCTGAGCATGGACGTCGCCGTGTCCAAGTCCGACCTCTTCGCCCCGTACCGGGTCCAGGGCTGGCAGGACATCCCCGACCATCTCAAGGATCACCGGGGCACCTGGTACGCCGGGTACGGCGGGTACATGTCCATCGGCTACGACCCGAGCAAGGTCGCGGCCCCCGTCTCCTTCTCCGACCTGCTGAAGCCCGGTCACAGCGTCTCGCTGCCCGGCGACCCCCGGGAGGTCTCTGCGGCCTTCAACGGGGTGATGGCCGTCTCGCTCAGGGGCGGCGAGGCGAGGGCGGAGCGGGGCGTTGAGTTCTTCCACCGCCTCAAGGGCGCGGGCAACCTCGCGGCGACCCCCAAGGCGGCCTCGGTCGTCGTCGACTGGGACTACCACAACGCCGAGCGGGCGGCCGCCGGCAAGGACTGGAAGGTCGCGATTCCCGGCGACGCCGTGCTCGGCTCGTACTACGTCCAGGCCATCAACAAGCAGGCCCCGCACCCTGCCGCCGCCCGGCTCTGGCAGGAGTTCCTGTTCTCCGACAGGGGCCAGAACCTCTTCCTGAAGGGCTATGCCCGCCCGATCAGGATGGAGGCCCTCCAGATGCGCGGCACCCTGGACGACGAACTCGCGGCCAAGCTCCCCGCCACCAGCGGGAGGCCCGTGATCCTCACCGTCTCGGAGATCGACAGGGCCAGGGCCTACCTCCAGCGCGAGTGGGCCAGAAAGGTGAGATGAGGGTGGGGCTGATGAGACTGATATGTCGTGACTTCCCAGAGGCTCTAAAGTGTCTGGAGAGTACCGATAAGAGACCCTGGCGTCTCAGAATGTGAGCTGATCGTCTTGCGATACGACGCGCCTAGCTTGACGAGGTGGAACGCTCGCGCCTACGACAGCAGCTTCGGGTACGTTTCAGCACATGGCGCCCCCCTGGTCGAACTACTCGACCCGCAGCCGGGCGAGCGCATCGTGGATCTCGGCTGCGGCACGGGGACGCTGACCGCCGAGATCACCTCCCGGGGCGCGCATGTCCTGGGGATCGACGGATCGCAGGCGATGATCGAAAAAGCCCTGGCGCAGTACCCGGGGCTGGACTTCATAGTCGGCGACGGCCGCGACTTCACAGTGGCCCAGCCCTACGACGCGGTCTTCTCCAACGCGGCCCTGCACTGGATGGGCCAGGAGCCGGACGCGGTGATCACCAGTGTCCGCGAGGCCCTCGCACCCGGCGGACGGTTCGTGGCCGAGATGGGCGGCGCGGGCAACTGCGCCGCGCTGACGGCGGCGCTGTCCACCGCCTGGCGGGAGTACGGGCTCCGTGAGCCCGGCCTGCCGTGGTACTTCCCCACCCCCGCCGAGTACGCCACAAGGCTGGAGAAGGGCGGCTTCACGGTCCGCCTGCTGGAATACTTCGATCGGCCGACCCCGCTCGACGAGTGCCCCAACGGGGCGGCCGACTGGGTGCGGATGTTCGCCGGTTCGCTGCTCCAGGAAGTGCCGATGGAGATGGTCGACTCGCTGCTCCACCGGGTGAACGAGCTGGCCGCCCCCGCCCTGCGGCGGGAGACCGGCTGGATGGCCGACTACGTGCGACTGCGGTTCGCGGCTGTACGCCGCTGAACCGACCCAATGCGCCGTGGCGATTTGCCAGACTATGGTCTGTTCCATGAGTCTCGTTCCCCGGCCACATGGAGTGTCTCGGGCGGCTTAAGGGGCTGGTGAAGGGAACGGATGAACTTCTGTCTGAGTGACCTCGTGCCGCCGCTACGCTGGAGCGACGCGGCCACGATCCCACTTCTGCGCGACCAGCCTGACCTGCCGGACGCCTGGTGGCGGAGCCTGCCGATGGCCCGCGTGCTCGCCGTGCTGCCTCCTGAGCGGCTGGCGGAGATCCTCACCGCGCTCGCCCTGAACCACTGGCCTGCCGCTACCGTGGGCGACGTGCTGCCCGCACTGCACGTCCTGGACCCGGACGAGGCCGACGAGCCCTGTACGGCCATAGCCCTCGACCGCGCGGGATCCTGGCCGGGTCTCCTCGCGCTGACCGGCCACGACCTGCGCGACCAGCCGTTCATCCAGCCGGTCCCGCTACTGCACGCCCTCTTCACGGCGGTCTTCGCACACCTGGCGACCCCGCTCCCGGCGGCCTCGGTCCAGGCGGCTTCGGCTCCGGCGGCTTCGGTCCAGGCGCCCGCCGCGCGGAGCGAGTCGGTCCCGGGCGAGTCCGATGCCATACCGAATGACTCTGGAGCCGTCCCCGGGCCGGAGACCCCGCCGGAGACCGGGCCGGGTGTCGTGGCGGAGTCCCCCGCAGAACCCGCTGCCGAACCCGCTTCAGGGCCCACCTCAGGGCCCACTGCCGAGAGCACGGCCGAGAGCGTGGAGAGCGCCGGGGACGCCGTGCCGGAAGCCCTGCCGGTGCCCGAGGCACGTCGTGCGGCTGAGGCTGAGGCTGAGCCCGCCGCCGTCCCTGGATCGCTCTTCCAGCCGGCCCCGGCGAGGAACGATCCGCCCGTGACCGACGCGGAGGCTCAGGCCGCCGCGCCCGGCGCCGCGTTCGAAGAAGTCCGGGAGTCCCCCGCCGAGAGCGTGCCCGAGGCCGAGGCGGCTGCCGCCGCTCCGGTTGAGGCGGTCGCCGAAACCGGCGACGCCCCCATCGACGACCCCATCGACGACCCCATCGATGACTCCGTACCCGCCACCCCGGAGGCGGCGGGAGCTCCCGAGCCGGAGGAGGCCGCGCGGAGCCGTCGGGCCGGGCAGCCTGTGGAGAACCTGCACGCGCTGGTGGACGGTGTCTTCGCCAACGCGGAGGACAAGCGCTGGGCGGTGGCGCAGAACAGGCTGTTCAGCGACACCCCGGCGAGCGCGGAGGCGCTGGCCAAGCTCTTCGCGGTGCGGCCGGAGGTCATCTTCGGCATCGAGGTCGACCTGCGCCGGGAGCTCGGGGAGTGGATCGCCTCCGACGAGGCCGCCCCGTACCGGGAGCACCTGGAGGAGATGAGAAGGGTGCTCGGCAGGGCGGCGCCCAAGGAGCGGCTGATCAACGCCGCCGACTGGCACACCCTGGAGCTGCACTCTCTCGACATCCCGGCCTGGCAGTTCGTGCTGGCCACGCTCCCCGGTTACCACCTGGTCGACGAGTGGCTGGTGGAGGGCGACATCGCCGAGCTCCGCCATCGCACCCGCGACATGCTCAGCGACGCCCAGCCGCCGCTGACCATCAACAAGGCCCTCGACATGGTCTCCTCGCTGGGCATCCACCCCGAGGTGTCCAAGGAGTGGCTGGAGAACGTTCCGCAGCTCCGCATCCTCGGCGCGGGCGAACGGCCTCCCCAGCGCCCGAACGGCACCCCGGCCCTGATCGCGGAGAAGCCGCCCGGCGCGCCGCGGGAGAACGGGGAACCGGCGAAGGC
Source organism: Streptosporangium sp. NPDC001681 (assembly GCF_040298085.1). Taxonomy (NCBI): domain Bacteria; kingdom Bacillati; phylum Actinomycetota; class Actinomycetes; order Streptosporangiales; family Streptosporangiaceae; genus Streptosporangium; species Streptosporangium sp. NPDC001681. Next base: position 26,356 of record NZ_JBEOZN010000027.1, read on the forward strand.
CCCCTTCCGCCCGCTGAAGGACGTCTCGCTGACCAGGCGCTGCTTCCGCCAGCCCGACGGCCGCTGGTGGCTCCGGATCGACGTCACCTCCGACCACCTGCGAGGCGCCGAGTGCTCGCTGCCCAGCGGGTTCGCCGCCTACCTCGGGATGTCACCCGGTGAGGGCCGCACGGTCAGCAGCGCGGTCGGCGATCTGGTCCTCAGCTGGCACGACAGGCCCGTGCTCGAGTCGCTCAGCACGCTCCTGGAGGACGTGGGGGCCAAGGAGGGCAGCCACCTGTTCCTCACCCTCTCCGACGAGGGAGTCCTGCGGGCCAGGCACCTACCGTCCGCCAGGGGCGAGGGGGAGGCGACGGCCCAGGCGCTGAGACTCGTCGGCTACACCGCCTCGGGCGGCACCCCGGAACAGGCCGGGCGGGTCATCGCCACCCGGGTCGGCATGACGGGCCCCGTGGGCATACCCGACCTTCTCACCCGGCTACGAGAACGCGGGGACCGCGATCTCCTGTCACTGTTGGCCTAGCTCATGCCCCGCCTCGCCATCTCCCCGGACTTCCCCGTCGAACTCGGCGCCCTGGCCCAGCCGGTGCGCCGGGACGTCGTGGTCTCGGCGCGCAGGTTCCTGCAGAACGTGGCGGGTGCTCCGCACCCCGAGCGGGTCAGGGGGGCCAGGGACCCCCGGGTCGCCACCCTGAGGCTGGCCGACCGGTACCGGGGCGTCGTGGTCAAGCAGCGGGACGTCTACTGGCTGCTGACCGTGCTGCCGGACGCGGAGGCGTGGGCGTACGCCCAGCGCTACCGGTTCGGCGTCAACACCGCGCTGGGCGTGGTCGAGATGTGGGACGCCGAGGCGCTGGACCAGGTACGGCCCGCGGTGCGCAGGGCGGCCGAGGCGTCCACGACGCGGCTGTTCTCCGAGATCTGCGACAGCGACCTGGCCGAACTGGGGGTGGACGGCCGGTTCCTGCCGCTGGTCAGGCAGATCACCGACCAGCTCACCCTGGAGGCGCTCGAACCGCTGCTGCCCCCCACGCAGTACGAGCCGCTGGCGGCGCTCGCCAGGGGCGAGTCGATGGCCGGGGCCTGGCGGGAACTGGAGAACTGCCGCGCCGTCGCCGCGGGACCAGAGCCGATCAACCCCGAGGACTTCGGCGCCGCGCTCCTGCGCAGCCCGGACCGGGCCGTCTTCACAGACCACCCGCGCGAGCTGAACCGCGTGCTCGACGCGCCCGGCTGGTGCGTGTTCCTGCGGCCGCCGCAGCACCGGCTGGCGTACTGGGAGTCCTACCAGCAGCCGACGCTGATCACCGGTGGCGCGGGCACCGGAAAGACGCTCGTCGCCCTGCACAGGGCGGCCCACCTGGCCAGGCGCGCGAGCGGCCAGATCCTGCTCGTCACCTTCTCCCAGGGGCTGAGCGCCGAACTCGCGACCAGGCTCGACCTGCTGATCGAGGACGAGACGATCCGCAAGCGGATCGAGGTCGGCAACGTGGACCGGCTGGCCCACCGCATCGTCGCGGAGGCCGAGGGCCGTCCGCCCTCGCTGGTCGGCGCCGCCGAGCTGACGGCGCTCTGGGAGGAGACGGCGACCGGCCACAGCCCGGCGTTCCTGCTGCGCGAGTGGGAGCAGGTGGTGCTGGCGCAGAACCTCCGGACTCTGGAGGAGTACCTGGACACCCCCCGCTCGGGCCGCGGCGTCGAGTTGTCGGCCGAGGAGCGCGGCGCCGTCTGGGACGCGATCGGGCACGTCACCGGACGGCTGCGAGAGCGCGGCAAGCGGACCCTGCTGCAGCTGGCCTCCGAGGCGTCGGTGCTGCTCGGCCAGACCACGGGAGACCTGCTGGAGGAGACGGAGCCCATGCGGGAGCCGTACCGGCACATCGTGGTGGACGAGGCGCAGGACCTGCACCCCGCGCAGTGGCGGCTGCTGCGGGCGGCGGTGCCGCACGCCCGCGACGACCTGTTCATCGTGGGCGACCCGCACCAGCGCATCTTCGACACGAGGGTGACGCTCAGCGCCGTCGGGATCGACGCGATCCAGCAGCGTCTGCAGGTGTCGTACCGGCTCCCACAGGAGATCCTGTCCTGGGGAGTCCGGTTACGCGGAGGCGGTCCCGCCGACGGGCTCGTCAACGGTGTGCAGGAGCTCTACGGCTTCCGGAGCACCCGGCACGGGCTCAGGCCGATGGTCCGAGCCTACGATTCACCGCAGGATGAGCTGACGGGGCTGGTGGCACAGGTGGGAGAGTGGGTGGATGAGGGCGTGATGCCCGAGGAGATAGCGGTGGCCGCCAGGACCGCCGGCCTCGTGCGTGACGCGCGGACCGCTCTGCGCGAGCTGGGGGTGCGAGTGACGACGCTGCACGGCATGAAGGGACTCGAGTTCCGGCGGGTCGCGGTGATCGGCGTGGGCGAGGGAATCGTGCCCGACCCCGACTCGCTGACCCCCGTCGGCGAGGATCCGGCGGCCAGGGCCCACGATCTTCAGCGGGAGCGCGGCCTGCTCTATGTCGCCTGCACCCGGGCACGAGAACTCCTTTACGTATCCCATTCCGGACGGGCAAGTCCCTTCCTTCCCAACTGACCACATAGTCTGAATTGCGGATGTAATCCCCTTTGCCGGTTGGACCTCAATGAACCTCAGCCTGAGCGACATCGCGCCACCTTTGCGCTGGACCTCTCCCGGCCAGGTAGCGCCGATCGCAACCGATCCACGCCTCCCAGAGGCGTGGTGGCAGGCGCTTCCGCTCGACAGGGCCTGCTCCACCATCGGGACGTCCGAGGTCGCCGGACGCCTGACCGACCTCGCCCTGGCGTGCTGGGGTCACCTGATGCTCGGTGACGTCCTCCCGCTGCTCAGGTTCGCCGACCCCGCCTCGAGCGTACGCACGCCCGAAGGGCTCGGTCGCGAGACGGTGCACAAGCTGTTCACCGGGGTGCTGGAGCGGCTGCTCGAACCGGTCACCGAGGAGAGCGTCGCCCGGACCCGCCCCGCGAGGCCCGACCGGCCGCTGCCCGAGCTGATCGACGAGGTCTTCGCCACGCTGGACGAGCGGCAGCGGGCCATCGCCAGGGACCGGCTCTACGCCTCCCAGCGGGCCACCCTCGACGACCTGGCCCAGCGCTTCTCCGTCACCAGGGAGCGCATCCGGCAGATCGAGCGTGACCTGCGCGACCATGTCGAGGCCTGGCTCGCCACGGATGACGCGGCCCCGCTGACCGGCCACGTGTCCTGGCTGCGGGGCCGGCTGGGCTCCGCCGTGCCCGCCGACGACCTGGCCGCGGCGGTGCCCTGGCACCGCACCGACCTGGCCACGCTGGGCATCCCCTCCTGGCGGTTCGTGAGGACGCTGCTGAGCGGCTACGAGCAGGTGGACGGCTGGCTGGTCGCGGGCGGTGCGGACGAGCTCAGGGAGAAGACCAGGCAGCTGTTCACGGACGGGCCGCGCCCGCTGGACGAGGCCGTCACGCTGGTCAGCCAGCTCGGCATCCGCGAGGACGTGGCCGAGCGCTGGCTCATCGCGGTGCCCCAGCTGCGGGTGCTGGAGAACCACGTGGTGCCCTGGCCGCGCAGCGTCAACGACAAGGCCGAGGCCGTGCTCGCGGTGGCGGGCAACCCGCTGACGCCCGAGGAGATCCAGGAACGCATCGGCGAGGACTACAGCCTCGTCGGCATCCGCAACCAGCTCACCGCCGACGACCGGTTCCTGCGGGTCGACCGGAACAAGTACGGGCTGTCGCGCTGGGGCGGCGAGCAGTATCTGGGCATCCGGGAAATGATCGTCAGGGAGATCGAACGCGCCAACGGCGAGGCGTCCGTCAACACGATCGTCACCAACCTCACCGGGCGCTACGACGTGAGCGAGAGTTCGGTCCGCGCGTACGCCGGCGGCCCCGGCTTCGAGCGCACGCAGCGCGGGTGGATCCGGGTGGCCGGAGCCGAGCAGGCCGACTACCAGCCGCGCCGCGACGTCTCGGAGACCCGGCGCTGCTTCCGCAGCCGCGACGGGCGCTGGTGGCACCGGGTGGATGTCAACGCCGAGCACCTGCGCGGCTCCGGCTCCCCGCTGCCGACCGGCTTCGCCGCGCACCTGGGCATGGCCCCCGGCGGCCAGCTGACCGCCTCCACCCCCTCGGGCGACGTGGTGATCAGCTGGCACAACCAGCCGACCATGGGCTCCATCCGCCCCGTCCTGATCGCCACCAACGCCTCCGAGGGTGACCACGTCTTCCTGACCGTCTCCGACGGCGGCGAGTTGCTGACCCGCTACCTGCCCGCCGCCTCACCGGCGCTGCCCGCCCTGAACCGGGCGCTGCACCTGATCGGCTACACGGCGCCGGTGGCCTCGGAGGCCGAGGGCGTCCGGCTGATCGGCGCCCGCATCGGCCTCTCGGACGGCTGCACCCGCGAGGAGGTGATCGCCCGCCTGCGCGACCGGGGAGACCGCGAGATCCTCGCCTTCCTGGAAGGAAGTGTCTGATTGCGCTCGCTCCGCTCGCGCGGGCTCGGCCGAGTCGGCTCCCATCGCGCGTGTGTGGAGCCCGTCCGGTGTGGCGTCGGGGTTGATTGCGTAGGCTCGGCCTATGTTGCGCCTGTATGACACGCGGAATCGCCAGGTCGAGCGGATCGTTCCCGAGGGGAGCCGCTCGCTGCGGATGTACACCTGCGGACCGACCGTCTACAGGTCGGCCCACGTGGGCAATCTCCGGTCGTACCTGCTGTCCGACCTGATCAGGCGGGTCAGCGAGCGGCAGCGGGTCCGGGTGGTGGTCTGCCGCAACATCACGGACGTCGGTCACCTGGTCGACGACGCCGAGATCGACCCCTCCGGCGAGGACAAGGTGCTCGCCCAGGCGAGGGCCGAGGGGCGCAGCGCCCTGGAGATCTCGCGGTTCTACGAGGACGCCTTCCTCGCCGACACGGCCGCGCTGAACATCCGGCCGCCCGAGCACTCGCCCCGGGCCAGCGAGACGATCGACCTGATGATCGAGATGATCGCCAAACTGATCGAGAAGGGGCACGCGTACGCGGTGCCCGACGGGTCGGTCTTCTTCGACGCGGCCTCCTTCCCGACGTACGGTGAGCTCTCCGGCAACCGGCTCGACCGGCTGAGGCCGGGCCACCGGGTCGAGGGCGTCGATCCGCGCAAGCGCTTCCACGCCGACTGGGCGCTGTGGAAGCCCTCGGACCGGGAGCTGACCTGGGAGACAGCGTGGGGCCGGGGCTTCCCCGGCTGGCACATCGAGTGCTCGGCCATGTCGCTGCGCTTCCTCGGCGAGCGCATCGACGTGCACACCGGCGGGATCGACCTGCGTTTCCCGCACCACGAGGACGAGCGCGCCCAGTCCGACGCCACCGCCGGACACGAGGTGGTGCGGCACTGGGTCCACGGCGAGCACCTGCTCTTCGACGGGCGCAAGATGTCGAAGTCCACCGGCAACGTGGTGCTGCTCAAGGACGTGGCGGACGCGGGCCTGGACCCGCTGGCCGTGCGACTGGCGCTGCTTGAGCACCGCCACCGCCAGCAGATGAACCTCACCTGGGACACCCTGCGGGCCGCCGACAGGACCCTGCGGCGCTGGCGAAGCCAGGTGGCCGAGTGGTCGGAGTCGCCGAGCAGCCCGATGCCCGCCGATCGGGTCTCCCGGATCGAGGCGGCCTTCGACGACGACCTCGACACCCCGCTGGCGCTCCGGCTGCTGCGCGAGCTGGAGCGCGACGGCTCGGTCGCCCCCGGCTCCCGCTTCGAGGCGTTCCTGCACCTCGACCAGATCCTCGCCCTGGACCTCTCCCTCGACATCGGCAGGTCGAGGAGCCTGCCCGGGGGTGCCGCGGAGCTTGTCGAGCAACGCGCCCGAGCCCGCGACGCCCAGGACTGGGCCACCTCCGACCGCCTCCGCGACGAGTTGGCCGCCCTCGGCGTGAAGGTCGTCGACACCCCGGACGGCCAGACCTGGTCCTGACATCCCCCCTGACCGGCCCTCGGCGCGGTCCGTGTCGGAAACCCGGTCCCTGACACGGCCACGGAGCGGCCCGCGCCGGGAACAGCCCCTGACACGACCCACCACAGAGCTGTCTCATAGGTGTTGAATTATCGGGTGACAAACATCGCGCCCACCGGGACTCAGTACACCATCGCGGCCGACGGTTTCCAGGCGGTCATCACCGAGGTCGGGGCCGGCCTGCGGAGCCTCACCCTGGACGGCCGGCCGCTCGTCGTCGACTTCCCCGAGGACCTGTCCCCGATCGGCGGCGCGGGGTTGCCGCTGCTCCCCTGGCCGAACAGGATCGAGGACGGCCGCTACACGTTCGACGGCGAGGAGCGGCGGCTCGCGCTGAGCGAGCCGCAGACCGGCAACGCGATCCACGGCTTCTCCCGGTCGTTCCCCTGGCGTGTCCTCTCCCACGACGACGCCTCGATCCGGCTGGGGCTGCGGCTCTTCCCCCAGCTCGGCTATCCGCACATCCTGGATCTGTCCATCCGGTACGCGCTGGGCGCGTCCGGCCTGGAGGTCGAGGTGGCCGCGGAGAACGTCGGCACCACCGACGCGCCGTACGGCTTCGGGGCCCATCCCTACCTGACGCTCGGCACCCTCGACGACGCGCTTCTGGAACTTCCCGCGAGCCAGTGGCTCGCGGTGGACGACCGGAAGATCCCCACCGGCCGCCAGGACGTCAAGGAGACCGAGTACGACTTCAGGACCGCCCGCCCGATCGGCCGGACGGTGCTCGACACCGCGTTCACCGACCTGGAGCGCGGCGCCGACGGGCTGGTACGGGTGCGGCTGAGCGACGCGGACGGGACCCGCGGGGTCCAGCTGTGGGCGGGTGAGGGGATCGAGTGGCTCCAGCTCTACACCGGTGACACCCTCCCCGAGGAGCACCGCCGCCAGGGGCTGGCGGTGGAGCCGATGAGCTGCCCGCCGAACGCCTTCCGCACCGGTGAGGACGTCATCCGGCTCGCTCCCGGAGACCGCGCCGTCCACCACTGGGGAATCGGCCCGATCTGACCTGCCGCCAGGACCCGGACCGCCTCCTCCCCCGGTCGCTCCCGGTCCTGGCCGCGGGGCGGCACTCCGGGCCGGGACTCCTCAGCGACCGGGAACGGCACGTCAGGAGAGCTCGACGGGGCTGACGAGGATGCCGTCCTCGTCGCTGTAGAGCCAGGCGCCGGGGGTGAAGACGACCTCGCCGAAGGTGACGGGGACGTCGAGCTCGCCGGTGCCCTCCTTGGCGCTCTTGGCCGGGTTCGATCCGAGGGCCTTGATGCCCAGGTCCAGGCCGGCGAGGGCGGCGGTGTCGCGGACGGCGCCGTTGATGACCACGCCTGACCAGCCGGAGGAGACGGCCGAGGCGGCGATGAGGTCGCCCATCAGCGCGGTGCGCAGCGAGCCCGCACCGTCCACCACCAGCACGCGGCCCGCACCGGGGGTGGCCAGCACCCGCTTGACGAGGGCGTTGTCCTCCAGACAGCGGACCGTCGCGATCGGGCCCGCGAATCGGGGGCGCAGGCCGTAGGAGCGGAACTGGGTCAGGCAGCTCGCGACCGCGGCGCCGTGGGCGTCGACCAGATCGGCCGTGGAAAGTGTCATACCCGCATCTTCGCTAATGATCACAATGCCGGGACCTCTGGGGTGGTGCCACACTTGCTGGAGCATGTCGCCTAGGAGGTTTTTGTGAGGTTCCGCCCGTACGCCTGGATGCCCCGTCCGTTCAAGTGGCTGGCACGCGTACTTTCCGTCCTCGTGGTGCTCGGTCTGCTGTTCGCCGGGGCCGGCGTGTGGAGTGTACGGGCGTCCTTCCCTCAGCTCGAAGGCGAGCTCAAGGTACGCGGCCTCACCGGGAAAGTCACCGTATATCGCGATAAAACGGGTATCCCGCATATCTACGCGGACTCCCCCGACGACCTGTTCCTCGCCCAGGGCTACGTGCACGCGCAGGACCGCTTCTTCGAGATGGACTTCCGCCGCCACGTGACCGCCGGCCGGCTGTCGGAGATGTTCGGCTCGGCGACGCTGACCGAGGACAAGGTCATCCGGACCATGGGCTGGCGAAAGGTGGCGGAGAAGGAGCTGCCCCTGCTCGGCGAGCAGACCCGGCGCTACCTGGACGTCTACGCCGACGGGGTGAACGCCTGGATGGAGCAGAACGACGGCTTCGCCGCCCGGAGCCTGGAGTACGTGCTGCTGCGGGCGACCAGCCCCGGCTACAGCCCCGAGCCGTGGACCCCGGTCGACTCGCTGGCCTGGCTCAAGGCCATGGCCTGGGACCTGCGCTCCAACCTGACCGACGAGATCGGCCGGGCCCTCGCGGCGAGCAAGCTGCCCCGCGGGCGGGTGGAGCAGCTCTGGCCCTCCTACCCCTACGACACCCACCAGCCGATCGTCACCCAGGGCTCGGTCGGCGAACGCGGGTTCGACCAGGACGAGGAGCCGAAGAAGAGCGTCACGGAGCCGCCGGGGACACCGGCCACCGGGGCGCTGATCCGGGCGGCGGCGGCCATCCGCGCGGTGCCGAGCCTGATGGGCGACCCGGCGGGCGGCAGCGGCATCGGCTCGAACTCGTGGGTGGTCGGCGGCAAGCACACCAAGTCGGGCAAACCCCTGCTCTCCAACGACCCCCACCTGTCCGCGGGCATGCCCTCGGTCTGGTACCAGACCGGGCTGCACTGCCGCGCCAAGGGTCCCGAGTGCCCGTTCGACCTCACCGGGTTCAGCTTCTCCGGCGTGCCCGGCGTGATCATCGGCCACAACGACAGGATCTCCTGGGGCTTCACCAACCTCGGCCCGGACGTCGCCGACCTCTACCTGGAGCGGATCAAGGATGATTCGTACCTGTTCATGGGCGACTGGAAGCCGCTGACCACCAGGACTGAGACGATCAAGGTGGCCGGAGGCGCCGACGTACAGCTCAAGGTGCGCGACACCATGCACGGGCCGATCATCTCCGACGTCCTGCAGAGCACGAAGGACACGCTGCCCGGCATGGACGCGGTCTTCGAGGAGAAGGCCGACGCGGTCGCGCTCAAGTGGACGGCCCTGGAGCCGGGCAGGACCGCTGACGCGATCTTCGAGCTGAACACCGCGCAGGACTGGCAGCAGTTCCGGGCGGCGGCGAGCAAGTTCGAGGTGCCCGCACAGAACCTGATCTACGCCGACACCGCGGGCAACATCGGGTACCAGGCCCCCGGGCGGATCCCGGTGCGGAGCCGCGGCGACGGCACCTGGCCGGTGCCGGGCTGGACCGGCGAGTACGCCTGGCAGTCGACGATCCCCTTCAACGAGCTGCCCAGCCTCTACAACCCGCCGGAGGGCTACATCGTGACCGCCAACAACGCGGTCATCGACCCCACCCGCTACCCGTACAACCTCACCAAGGACTGGGCGTACGGATACCGCTCCCAGCGCATCCTGGACCGCCTCCGCGACGCGGTGAAGGGCGACAAGGTGGACGTGGCGGCGATGAGCGCGCTGCAACAGGACACCGACAACGGCTTCGCCGACCTCCTGGTGCCCAGGCTGCTGGACGTCAAGATCGCCGGGCCCACCGAGGACGCTCGCGAGCTGCTGCGGAAGTGGGACCGCTCGCAGGGTGCGGACTCGGCCCCCGCGATGTACTTCAACGCCGTCTGGCGGCACCTGCTCATCGAGACCTTCAACGACGACCTGCCCGAGGGAGCCTGGCCCGGCGGCGGCGACCGCTGGTTCGAGGTCGTCCGGGTCATGCTCGACAAGCCGAACGACGCGTTCTGGGACGACAGCGGCACCCCGCGTACCGAGACCCGGGACGACATGCTGCGACGGGCGATGGCCCTGGCCTACGACGAGCTGAACGCCCGGCTCGGCCCGGACGTCAAGGACTGGCGCTGGGGAGACCTGCACTCGCTGAAGCTCGTCCACCAGACCTTCGGAACCTCGGGGATCGGCCCGATCGAGTGGCTGTTCAACCGGGGCCCGTTCCCGGTGGCCGGCAGCGACGACGCGGTCAACGCCGCCGGCTGGGACGTCCAGTCCGACTACACGGTGGGCTGGCTGCCGTCCATGCGGATGGTGGTCGACCTGGGGAACCTGGACGAATCCCAGTGGATCAACCTGACCGGTGCCTCCGGCCACGCGTTCCACGACAACTACTGGGACCAGGCGCCGCTCTGGGCGAGCGGGAAGACCATCCCCATGCTCGCCCGCGAGGAGTCCGTCAAGAAGGCGGCCACCAACGTCCTGACGCTCAGCCCCTGATGATCCGAGGCGGGCGCCGGGAGGCGCCCGCCCACCGGGACGCCGAGTCGCAGGTGGTCAGGTGGTCAGCACGCGGGACTCGCCGACGGCGAGGTCCCACAGGTCGGCGCGGTCCCGCCCGGCCTCCGCCCAGGCCGCTCTGGCCTCCTCCACCGGCGCGAGGAGCGACTCTCCCGACAGTACGAACGTGCCCCAGTGCATGGTCGCCATCCGGCGCGCCCCGACGTCCTGGCAGGCCCGTACGGCCTGCGCGGGGTCGACGTGCGCGGCCTTCATGAACCAGCGGGGCTCGAACGCGCCCACCGGCATCAGGGCCAGGTCGATGCCGCCCGGGTAGCGCGCCCCGATCTGGGCGAAGCGCTCGCCGTAACCGGTGTCCCCGGCGAAGTAGATCGTCTGGTCGTCGGAGGCGATCACCCAGCCGCCCCAGAGGGTCCTGCAGGTGTCCCAGACCGTGCGGCGGCTCCAGTGGTGGGCGGGTACGAAGTCGAAGCGGACACCGCCCACCCAGCCGCTCTCCCACCAGTCGAGCTCGATGACGTGGCGAAACCCGCGTCTGGTGAACCAGGACCTGAGCCCGGCCGGGACGAGGACCGGCGTGCTCCGCGGCAGCCGCCGCACGGTCGGCGCGTCCAGGTGGTCGTAGTGGTTGTGGCTGATCACCACGGCGTCGATCCGGGGCAGGTCCGCCCACGCGACGCCGGGCGGGGTCAGGCGGGGCCGGGTGCCGGGGATCTTCCTGGCCCAGACCGGGTCGGTGAGGATGGTCAGCCCGCCGATCTGCACCACGTACGTCGCGTGGCCCACCCAGGTGAGGACCGCGTCGGTCCCCGTCGGGCGGGGAAGCCCGTCCCGGTGGACCGGGATGCGGTCCGCGTCCCCGACCCCTGGGCGGAGCCTGCCGTGCCACATGATCGCCAGCAGTTCCTGGAAGGTCGGGACCGGCGAGGTCAGCCGGTCCCTGAAGCCGCCCGGCCACGACCGCCGGGGCGCGGGTGCCGGGCGGCCCGGCGGACGCGCCGGTCGTGGCTCCGGTCGTGGCTCCGGTCGTACGGGCGGCTCCGGCCGGGTGGGGGCTTCCGGGAGCGTGGCGGAGCCGGCCGCCGCCTCGGCCACGGCCATTCGTTTGGGGGCCCGGCCCAGCTGTCTCAGCGCGCGCGCCGGCCGCGTGGCGAACCGGGCCGACCACCCGGAACGGCGGGGCGGCTCTTCGACAGGGCCTGTGAGTTCTGTGGCGGCGGCTTCGGGGTGGGACGTCTGCGACATGGGCGGTCCCCTTCTGTCATCGTCAGCTCACCCCCTGTTGATCCCCCCACAGAGAGATCCATTCCCTTTTAAGAGGATTTAGTACGAAACCACCACGGGGATCTGCGGGCGTAGTTGCCGTCCTCCAGGTTCGCCAGCCGCTCGAAGAGGTTCCACGAGGCGTGGTCGCCGCAGATCAGCATGGAGACCGCCACCGCCACGACGTAGAGCGGGAGCATCGGCAGGCCCACGCAGAACATGTACTGGGAGGCGTGCCGGTCCTCGTGCCTGAGCAGGGCTCCGGTGAGGAAGCCCTCCTCGTGCTTGGTCAGCACCACGTTGCCCACGGTGAACGCCGAGGCGATCGGGAACCGGAAGCGGTAGCCGTACGCCAGGATCAGCCCGTCGGGCCCGGCGGCCACCCTGGCCCGCCCGAGGCGCGCCAGTAGCAGCCCCAGGGGCGTGGACAGGTTGATGTGGTTAACAGTCCGCCGTACCCGATGTAACCGCCGCATACCGGGATTGTGCGTCATCCGGACGGCTCGCGGTAGCGGCCTCCACCACGCGAAATCCGGGCAGAACCCGGCCGGGCGAGCCTCAGCTGCCGGGCGGGACCTGAGGGCCCGGCGGGGGCTGCGGGCCCGGCGGCCCCTGACCGGGTGGGGCCTGCGGGCCCGGCGGGGCGGGTGAGGGCTGCGGGCGAGGACCGTACCCGTGCTGGGTGAGCAGCCACGAGCCGCCCTCCGCGGCCGGTGGCGCGAGCATGACCCCCACCGCGACCGCCGCGAGGCCCCCGTAGAGGTAGACGTAGCCGGACAGGTCGTTGGCGATGACCAGGTCGCCCTCCGGCCGTCCGCTGATCCAGATCATGGTGATCAGCGCCCAGCCCATCGCGAACGACAGGGCCGCCGCCTTGCCACGGGTCATCCGGCCCGCTCCGTAGGTGATCGCGAACAGCAGGGCGACGCAGACGAGGGCGGAGACCGGGACGGGCCTGATGTACCAGGAGTGCTCGAACCCACCGAGGACGCCCATCAGCAGCCCGAGCATGACGAGCACCGCGTTGACCGCCACGGTGACAACCGTCTCCGAGGGTTCGCGTGTCGCGGGGACCTGCTCCATCACAAACATCGAGGCTAACCGATCCCGGCGAAGAGGTCGTCCTCGCGGCCATAAGGCTCGCCGAGACCTCCCACCTCGATCGGCGCTCCCGGCCCCGCGGGACCCCGCGCGCCGGAGCGGAGAATGAAGTGCTCGATCCCGAGCAACTCCTGGCCGACGTCGTTGGACAGGGCGAACCAGGGCGGGCTCACGCTGATCTGGGTGGCGTGCGCCCGCATCGCGTCGATCTTCCGTTCGAGGTGGGCGCGGGCGTCGATCTCGGTGGTGACGTCATCGTCCGCGCAGCCGAACGGCAGGTCGGCGACCGGCTCGACCAGGAAGGGGACGCCGTTCTCACGCATCGCCTCCTCGCCCCTGATCATCACCGACCTGGGCATGGCGGTGTGGTAGAACTTCGAGACGCGCCACAGGTCGCCCTCGCCGAACGCCGGGTCCGCCGCCAGCTCGAAGGCCCGCCAGGTGACCCGGTGGGCCTGGATGTGGTCGGGATGGCCGTAGAAGCCGTTCTCGTCGTAGGTGACGAGCACCTGGGGCCGCACCTCGCGGATGATCCTGACGAGCTCGCCCGCCGCCTCGTCCAGATCGGCCTGCCAGAAGGCGTTCGCGGCGTGGTTGGAGACGACGCCCATCATGCCGGAGTCGCGCCAGCGGCCCCGGCCGCCCAGGAACCGGTGGTCGGTGACGCCGAGCGCGGCGCAGGCCGCGGCGAGCTCGGAGACGCGGTGCTCTCCCAGGGTGTCGTCGCGATCGGCGGTCAGGTGGGCCAGTTCAGGCGGGATGACCTCGCCCTCCTCCCCCAGGGTGCAGGTCACCAGCGTGACGTGCGCGCCCTGGGCCGCGTACCTGGCCATGGTGGCCCCGCTGCCGATCGTCTCGTCGTCCGGATGGGCATGCACGAGCATCAGGCGCCGGTCAGTCATAGGTTCGAGGGTATCGATGCCAGGGATCGCCCAGAACCTCCGAATTCACCACTTCTGGAAAACAGGACAGCCGATGCGGAACTGGCAAGATGGCTCGTATGAGTGAGAGCTTTCCTCGCCTGCACGCCAGAACCCGCCGATTCACCCTCGGAGTGCCCCGCGGTTTCACGATCGCTCCGGGCGGTGATCGCGTCGTCTTCCTACGGACCAGAGGCGGCTCCGACCCGGTGACCTGCCTGTGGGAGTACGACGTCCTCAGCGGCGCGGAACGGCTCGTCGTCGACCCGCGCGCGCTGGCCGCGGACGACGAGAACCTGCCCCCCGAGGAGCGGGCGCGCCGTGAGCGGAGCAGGGAGCAGGCCGGCGGCATCGTCGGATACAGCACCGACGCCACGGTGACCACCGCCGCGTTCGCGCTCTCCGGTGGCCTCTACGTCGTCGACCTGAAGACCGGGTACATAAGGAACCTGAAGACCCCCGGACCGGTGATCGACCCTCGGATGTCCCCCACCGGAGAACACGTCGGCTACGTGACCGGCGGCGCCTTCCACATCCAGGACCTGGCGGACGAGGTCGACCACGCGCTGGCCCGCCCCGAGGCCCCGGAGGTGACCTACGGCCTGGCCGAGTTCATCGCCTCCGAGGAGATGGACCGCATGCGGGGCTACTGGTGGTCCCCGTCGGGGGACGCGATCCTGGTCGAGCGGGCCGACGAGTCGCCGGTCCAGCGGTGGCACATCTCCGACCCGGCCAACCCGGCCCGGCCCGCCGCCGAGCAGCGCTATCCCTCCGCGGGAACCGCCAACGCCGGGGTCGAACTCTTCGTGCTGACCCTCACCGGGGCCCGCGTCCCCGTGCCCTTCGACGACGAGTACCTGGTCAACGCCGCCTGGGACGCCCACGGCCTGTCGATCGTCACCATGACGCGCGACCAGCGGACCATGCGGCTGCTCGCCGTCGACCCGGCCACCGGCACCTCCACCCTGGTGCGCGAGGACACCGACCCCGCCTGGGTCGACGTCGTCACCGGCGTGCCCGGCCACCTGGCCGACGGCAGCCTGGTCTGGGCCGCCACCTCCGAGGGCGGCCACCGCCTGATCGTCGGCGACGACCCCGTCACGCCGCCCACCCTCCAGGTCCGCGAGATCCTCGACATCGACGGCGAGACCGTGCTCTTCCGGGCGAGCGGGGAACCCACCGAGATCGCGGTATGGGCGTACCGAAGGGGTCAGATCACACTCGTCAGCCCGACCGAGGGCGGCGTCTACAGCGGCCACACCGCGGGCGGCACCCTCGTGATCACCGGTCAGACCCTCGAAAGCGAGGGCTCCGTCACCCGCGTCCTGCACAACGGCACGCCCCGCGGCCACATCACCTCGTACGCCGAGCGCCCCGGCCTGGACCTGCGGGTCTCCCTGATCAGGGCGGGCGAGCGCGACCTGGCCACCGCGGTGCTGCTGCCCTCCGGTCACGTGCCGGGCTCTGCGAGACTGCCGGTCCTCATGGACCCGTACGGCGGACCGCACGCCCAGCGCGTCCTGGCCGCGGCCGGGGCGCACCTGACCAGCCAGTGGTTCGCCGACCAGGGTTTCGCGGTGGTCGTGGCCGACGGCCGCGGCACCCCGGGGCGGGGCCCCGAGTTCGAGCGGGCCGTCCTGCACGACCTGGCCACCCCGGTCCTGGAGGACCAGATCGACGCCCTGCACGGCGCCGCCGCGCGGTTCCCCGACGACCTGGACCTGACGCGGGTCGGCATCCGTGGCTGGTCCTTCGGCGGCTACCTGGCCGCCCTGGCCGTGCTCCGCCGCCCCGACGTGTTCCACGCGGCCGTCGCGGGAGCCCCGGTGACCGACTGGCGCCTGTACGACACCTGCTACACCGAGCGCTACCTCGGCCGGCCCGACGAGGGGCACTACGACTCCTCGTCCCTGTTCGCCGACGCCGAGAAGCTGGACCGCCCCCTCCTGCTGATCCACGGCCTGGCCGACGACAACGTGGTCGCCGCCCACACCCTCCGCCTCTCCTCGGCTCTGCTGGCCGCCGGTCGCCCGCACAACGTGCTGCCGCTGTCCGGGGTCACCCACATGACCCCGCAGGAGGTCGTGGCGGAGAACCTGCTCCTGCTCCAGGTCGACTTCCTCAAGAAGGCCCTGGTCTGAGCCGGGGCCATTCCCGTCAGAGGGTATGACGCCGTGCCGGTGCGGCACAGAACCGCTCACCTGCACGGCGTCCACCATCGGGCGCGCGGCTGAATTCCTCCGGTCGCCACGTTCTGGAACAAGTACGACTCGACCGGCCAGCTACCCCCAACAGTCCCACCGAGGATATATAGGCGAGTCCCCAGGGCAACGTAGGCAATCCAGCCCGCCATGCCCCCGATCGGCCCACCGTGCCCGCCGGGAAACGGCCAAGAATACGCCGTCATTCTCCCGGGCCGATCCATGGATTGGCGATGAAAATCCGGCACGCCGCCAAACGCTCGTCATCGCGGGATTTGGGACGCGTATGGCTTTTCCCCGTTCGGTACTTTTTTCCCATTCGCCGGTGGCCACCCGTCCCCCATCCCGGATTCGCCGCCATTCCGGGGTTCACCGGTGCCTCGATTTACCCTGGAGAAGTTTCAGCGCTCGTCGTGACGGCCTTCCTCGGTCGGCCACGCCGAAAATTGATCGAGCTGGACGGATCCAGAAAGAAGGCGTTCCCAGGTGCGCGCGAATTCAGAGAAGGTACTTGTCGTCGGAGCCGGTGTGAGCGGGTTGACGACCGCGCTGTGTCTGGCCAGGGAGGGATTCCGGGTCACCGTCATCGCGGACAGGTTCGCACCCGACATCGTCTCGGTCGTCGCGGGCGCGCTGTGGGAGTGGCCGCCCGCGGTCTGCGGTTACCACCACGACCAGGTCTCGCTCGCCCGCTCCAAGAGCTGGTGCGTCACCTCGTACCGGATATTCGAGGAGCTGGCCCGGTCCGGAGTTCCCGGGGTGGCCATGCGGAGGTCCAACTTCTATTTCAAGCACCCCGTCGAGGAGAATCCCCACGATCTCCACAAGATGCGGGAGCTCGCGGGGAAGGTGCGCGGCTTCGTCCGCGACCGATCGCTCGCCGAGCGGAACGGCATCAGCCCCGGCTACGGCGTGGTTGACGCCTACTCCCACCTGGCGCCCATGATCGACACAGACCGGTACATGCTGTGGCTGATGCGGCAGGTCAAAACGCACGGGGTGCGGGTCAGACGGCATCGGATCGAGGGGACGCTGACCGAGAGGAAGGCCGAGCTCCTCGACCGGTTCGACGCCGAGGTGATCGTCTGCTGCGCGGGGCTCGGCACCGCCGAGCTCCGCGGTGTCAGCATGTATCCACTCCGCGGTGCGCTGGTGCGGGTCCGCAACGACGGGATCGACGAGGCCCACTGCGTCTCCCACGACGAGGCGAACAACGGCGAGCAGGACATCGTCTTCATCGTGCCGCGCAGTCCGCGGATCCTTGTTCTCGGCGGGCTGGCGGAAAAGGACGAGTGGGACACCGGAATCAACCTGGAGAACCACGCTCCGGTGCGGGACATGTACGAGCGCTGCCTGGCCTTCATGCCTGCGCTGCGAGGTTTCGAGCTGGATCCCGATGAGCCGGTACGGGCCGGACTGCGGCCGTTCCGGAAGGAAAACGTCTGCCTCGAATGGGACGAGGAAGGGCGGATCATCTACAACTTCGCACACGGCGGGGCCGGATTCAGCTTTTCCTGGGGCTGCGCCCAGGAGGCCGTCGGCCTGGTGCGCGCGGCCGTGGAGGACCGCACGTACTCCTACTCCTGCTGAGCATTCTCTTTTCTTCCCGGAGTCGACGCGAGACGGCATGAACACGGTGAGGTGGCCCGGTGCCTCCATCACCGCATATCACCCTGCCCGGTCGCGACGACAGACCAAAAAGGCTCACTGAAATGCAGAGAATCGTCAAGTGCCTCCTGATCGCGAACACGGCCCTCGCGCTCACCTCGTGCCTGCCGTTCGGCATCGCGAACACCGGCGTCGCGTCACCGAGACGCTCCGAACCCGCCGTCGCCGATGACCACCCACCCCGTTCCGAGCACACCTCACTGTCGCGTTTTCCCGTCCTTCGCCCCGGTGACCGGGGACCCCAGGTCCAGGAGGTCAAAAAACGTCTCGACCGGCTGGGGTTCAACCCGGGATCTCCCGGCCAGGAGTACAGCCCCGCGCTACGCGCGGCCGTATGGGCCTTCCAGAAGGCCAACGGACTGCCCGCCGTCGACGAGATCGACCCGCCGACCTGGAAGGCCCTCTCCCACCCCGCGCGTCTCAGACCGCTGGTGCCCTGGGGAGAGCCCACCAGGGTGGAGATCGACCTGCGTCGCCAGCTGCTCACCGCCTGGCGGGACGGCAAGCCGGCCCTGGTCACCCATATCTCGACCGGTAACGACAAGCACTACTGCAAGAACGGCCACTGCGGGGTCGCCGTCACGCCCGTCGGAGACTTCCGCTCCTGGTGGCGGACCACCGGATGGACCCACGGACCACTGGGCGACCAGTTCTACACCATCTACTTCAACGGGGCCATCGGCTTCCACGGCTCGGAGAGGGTCCCGCTGCACCCCGCGTCCCACGGCTGCATCCGGGTCCCGCTGCACAACGCCAAGCCCCTGTTCGACATGATCCCGACCGGAACGCCGGTCCACGTCCGCCGCCCGGCCCCTCCTGAGCCTCCGAAACAGGACGCGGCCCGGCCGAAGGCCCTCCGAGACTGACCCTCGCGGCGCGGCCGGGACGGCCCTCGGCACTCGTCAGTTGGAGGTGCCGTGCCAGCTGCGCCACAGGGCCGCGTAGGAGCCTCCCGCGGCGACCAGTTCCTCGTGGGAGCCGAGCTCGCTGATGCGGCCGTCCTCCACGACCGCGACGCGGTCGGCGTCGTGGGCCGTGTAGAGGCGGTGGGCGATGGCGATCACCGTACGGCCGTCGAGGACGGCGGCCAGCGAGCGTTCCAGGCGGCGGGCCGCGCGGGGGTCGATCAGCGAGGTGGCCTCATCGAGGACCAGGGTGTGCGGATCGGCCAGCACCAGCCGGGCCAGGGCCAGTTGCTGGGCCTGGGCGGGGGGAACGTGCTCGCCGCCGGAGCCGACCGCCGTGTCGAGCCCCTCGGGCAGGGCCTCGACCCAGTCCCAGGCGTCCACGGCCTCCAGCACCTCGCGGACCCGCGCGTCGTCGGCGTCGGGCCTGGCGATCAGCACGTTGTCGCGCACCGTGCCCCGGAAGACGTGGTGCTCCTGGGTCACCAGGGCGACCTGGCCGCGCAGGTCGTTCAGGGATAGCTCGACCAGGGGGACGCCGCCCACGGTCACCGAGCCGGTGCGGGGGCCGTGGATGCCGGCGAACAGGCGGCCCAGCGTGGACTTGCCCGCCCCCGACGGGCCGACCATGGCCAGCCGCTCGCCCGGCTCGACCAGCAGGTCGATGCCGTGCAGCACGTCGTGGCCCTCGCGGTAGGCGTAGCGGACGTCGTCGGCCGCCAGCGCACTGCCCTCGGGAGCGGCGGAGGTGGCCTCGCGGTCGTCGGGCACCTCGGCGACGCCGAGCAGCCGGGCCATGGAGGCGCCGCCGACCTGGAGCTCGTCGATCCACATCAGCAGCCGGTCGAGCGGGTCGATGAGCTGCTGGACGTAGAGCGTGGCCGCGGTGACCTGGGCCAGCGAGACCCAGCCCTGGACGTAGAACAGACCGCCGATGACCAGCGTCGCCACGATCGGGATCACGTAGCCGAGCTCGACCGAGGGAAACCAGACGGTGCGCAGCCCCAGCGTGTAGCGCTCGGCCGCCCACGATCGGGCGATGTCGGTGTCGGTGCGACGGTGCCGCCGCTCCTGCAGGCCCAGGGCCTCCACCGCGCGGGCGCCGCCGACCGTCTCGGCCAGCCCGTCGGTCATGTCGGCGTACGCGGCGCTCTCGCGCAGGTAACCGTCCCTGGCCCGGTTGAGATACCAGCGGGTGGAGATCCACAGGATGGGGACGGCCAGCAGCGAGGGCAGCGCGAGCAGCGGCCCGACCAGTACCAGCGCGCCGACGGTGATCAGGCAGGTGACCAGCGCGATCATCGTCTCGGGCACGGCGTGCCGTACGGTGCGCGACAGCGAGTCGACGTCACGCGAGGTCCGCGAGATCAGGTCGCCGGATCCGGCCCGCTCGACGACGGACAGCGGCAGGCCGAGCACCCGCCCGACGAACTCCTCGCGCAGTTCGGCGAGAACCTTCTCACCGAGCCTGGCCGAGGCGTAGACGGCGAACCTGACCAGCACCGCCTGGGCGACCAGGAAGCCGCCGATGGCCAGCGACACCGCGGTGACGTCGATCCCGGTGCCGTCCTGGACGCCCTGGACGAGGCCGCCGAGCAGCCACGGCACCGCCAGGCCGGCGACGGCGGCCAGGCCGTGCAGGCCCAGCGCCACAATGAGCCCTCCGGGATATTTCAGGGTGAGCCTGCGGGCGTACGCCCGAACCTGCGCGGTGTCGGCGACGGGCAGGATCTGCCTGCTCATGACTCCTCACCCCGGGTCACGACGGCGGTGTAGCCCGGGTGGGTGGCCAGCAGCTCCCGATGCGTGCCCTCGGCGCGCACGACGCCTCCCTCGACGTAGATGACGTGGTCGGTGCGGTCGAGCACCAGCGGGCTGGTCGTGCAGACCAGCGTGGTCTTGCCCGCGCGGGCCTTGGCCAGCCGGTCGGCGATGCGGGCCTCGCTGTGCGCGTCGACCGCGCTGGTGGGCTCGATGAGGATGAGCACCTCCGGGTCGAGGGTCAGCGCCCTGGCGAGCCTGAGCCGCTGCTGCTGGCCGCCGGAGAACTCCCGGCCGGCCTCGGCGACGCGCCCCTCCAGACCACCGGGCAGCGCCTCGACGATGTCGACGGCGCACGCGGCCTGCAACGCCCGGGTGATCTCCTCGTCGGAGGCGCGGCCGGTGACGTCCAGTTCGTCCCTGAGCACCCCGGCGAACAGCTGGGCCTCGTTGTCGGCGACGAGGACGCGGCGGCGGACCTCGGAGATCGGCAGGGCGTCGAGCGCCACGTCGCCGAAGTCGACGTCGCCGTCGCTGTAGCGGCCGAGCCGGTCGGCGATGGTCACGGCCTCCTCGGGGACGGCCGCCGCGATGGCGGTGAGCATGCCGGGGCGCACCGCGACCCCGGAGGTCACGTCGCGCAGCAGGCCACCCTCCGAGCGGCCGGTGCCGCCCTCCACCTCGGGCTTCAGCGCCAGGATGCGCACCACCCTGCGGGCGGCGACGTGCCCCTTGGTCAGCTTGTCGGCCGCCTCGGTGAGGGTGCGCACCGGGGCGATCAGGAAGACCGCGTAGCCGTAGAAGGCGACGAGCTGGCCGGCGGTGATCTCGCCGCGCATCGCGAAGGTCGCGCCGAGCCAGGTCACCCCGGCGATCAGCAATCCGGGCAGCAGGACCTGCGCGCCCTCCAGCATCGACTCGACGGAGGCCACCCGCACACCGGCGTGGCGCACTCGCTGCGACTCGGCGCCGTAGCGGTCGGCGAAGACCCGCTCACCGCCGATGCCGCGGAGCACCCGCAGGCCCGTGACGATGTCGGCGGCGCGGGTGGCGAGGTCGCCCTGCAGGTCGCGGTGGTCGTTCTGGCGGCGGTGCAGCGGCTTGAGCAGGGGCGCGACGGCGACCGCCACGAGGGGCAGGCCGACCAGCACCATCAGTCCCAGTTGCGGCGAGGCGTCGATCAGGATGACGGTCACGACGGCGATGGCGACGACGGCGCCGCTGCCGCGGAGCAGGATGTCCATCGCGTTACCGATGTGGGCGATGTCGGAGTTGCCGACGCTGACCACCTCGCCGGTGGACATGCGTTTGGGCAGGGTCGCGCCCAGCCGGGTCGACTGCCTGACGGTGACCTGGACGGTCCGGTAGGCGGCACTCAGCCAGTTGTAGACGGCCATCCGGTGCCGCAGGACGCCCATGACGGCCTGGGTGATTCCCAGGGCGAACACCACGGCACCCCAGGTGACCAGGGCCGGCAGGTCCTTGGCCGTGATCGCGTCGATGCCGTTGCCCATCGCGGCGGGTACGAGCGCCATCGCCAGCCACCACAGGATGGCGTAGCCGATGCCGAGGAGCAGTGGGCCTCGCTGCATGCGGGCCACCCACAACAGGTAACGGATCGGGCTGCGGGCATCGGGAAGGCCGGGGTCGGCGGCTGGTAAGGAGCGCATCTCACAACAAGGGTCACAAACTCCGACCTGGCCCGGCAAACGATTTTCGGCCTCCCCGGCGTGTCGCCGTCAATCAGAGTTGACAAATGGACCTCGTCAACCTAAATTGACAGGCATGAGTGATACGGCGCAGCTGGCATCCGACGCCGGTAGCCGCGATCCGGCCGTCGGCCTGCGGGCCGTACGGGCACTGCGGACGCTGGTCGACCGGCTGGAGGCCCTCCAGGTGGAGAACGCCAGGGACCAGGGCTGGTCCTGGCAGGAGATCGCGCACTGTCTGGAAGTGAGCCGGCAGGCGGTGCACAAGAAGTACGCGGGCGGCAGAGGGCTGCTGAGACGGAGGGACTGACCATGTTCGAAAGGTTCACCGACAATGCCCGGCAGGTGACGGTCCTCGCCCAGGAGGAGGCGCGGCGCCTGCGGCACGGCCACATCGGCACCGAGCACCTGCTGCTCGGCCTGCTACGCCAGGGCGACAGCGTCGGCGCCCAGGTGCTGACCGGCCTGGGCCTCACCCACGAGCGGGCCGACGAGGCGGTCGGCCGCACTCCCCGTGCCGGCGAGCTCGACGCGGAGGCCCTGGAGACCATCGGCATCGACCTCGACGCGATCCGGGAGAAGGTCGAGGCCGCCTTCGGGCCCGGCGCCCTGGATCGCCCCCGCGACCGCAAGGCACCCCGGGGCCACGTTCCCTTCACCCCCGGCGCCAAGAAGACCCTGGAGCTGTCACTGCGGGAGGCCCTGCGGCTGAAGGACAAACGCATCGGCACCGAGCACATCCTGCTCGGCCTGGTCCGCGCGGGCACGGGGCCCGGGATGCGGGTCATCACCCAGGCGGGCCTCACCGCCGACGACGTCCGCCACGAGATCGCCCGCCACCTCGGCCGGCCGGACCGGCACTGATCCGAAGGAACCGGCCGGAGTCCTCGGGCGGTCGAATCCCCGGTGTCGTCGCCCGGCATCGGAACCGTCACCCCCCTGAGCGCGTCAGGAGGCGGCAGAACGCGCTCTCGGCCGAACGGTCATCAGCCCATCACCGGCCGGATGGATCACGCCGGGACGGCGCGAGCCGTACATCACTCCGGATGTACGGCTCGGTGAACCCGGGAAGGCCCGGACGATCGATCGGGACATCCGGCCCCGGGGGACGGGACCGGATGCCCGGCGACCACTTGGTCTACTTGGCGGCCCGCAGGTAGTCGTGGTTCATCTGGGCGATGGTGTCCAGCGGGATGCCCTTGGGGCAGACCGCCGTGCACTCACCGGTGTTGGTGCAGCCACCGAAGCCCTCGGCGTCCATCTGCTCGACCATCGCGACGGCACGGGAGTCGCGCTCGGGCTGGCCCTGCGGCAGCAGGCTCAGGTGGGTGATCTTGGCCGCGGTGAAGAGCGAGGCCGAGCCGTTCGGGCAGGCGGCGACACAGGCGCCGCAGCCGATGCAGGTGGCCGCGTCGAACGCCGCGTCGGCGTCGACCTTCTTCACCGGGACGCTGTGCGCGTCGGGGGCCGAACCGGCCGGGACGGAGATGAAGCCACCCGCCTGGATGATCCGGTCGAACGCCGAGCGGTCCACGACCAGGTCCTTCACCACCGGGAAGGGCGCGGCGCGCCACGGCTCGATGGTGATGACCGCGTTGTCCTCGAAGTGACGCATGTGCAGCTGACAGGTGGTGGTGGCCACCTGCTCACCGTGCGCGACGCCGTTGATGACCATGCCGCACATGCCGCAGATGCCCTCGCGGCAGTCGTGGTCGAAGGCGATCGGGTCGTCGCCCTCCAGGATGAGCCGCTCGTTGAGGACGTCGAGCATCTCCAGGAAGGACATGTCCGGTGACACGTCCTCGACCCGGTAGTTGACCATCCGGCCCTCGTCCTTGGGGCCCTTCTGACGCCAGACCTTGAGAGTGAGGTTCATACTCATGGTTCGCTTACCTCTCCTCATTCGCCGCGCGGACTGCGTCGGATGCGCTCACTTGTAGCTCCGCTGGCTCATCTTGACGTACTCGTAGTCGAGGTCTTCCTTGTGCAGGATCGGGCCCTGCTCGCCGTACTCCCAGGCCGCGACATAGGAGAAGTTCTCGTCGTCGCGCAGGGCCTCGCCGTCGGCGTCCTGCGACTCGGCGCGGAAGTGGCCGCCGCACGACTCGGTGCGGTGCAGCGCGTCGATGCACATCAGCTCGGCCAGGTCGAAGAAGTCCCCGACCCGTCCGGCCCGTTCCAGTGCCTGGTTCAGCTCGTCGGCCTCGCCGGACACCTTCACGTTCCGCCAGAACTCCTCGCGCAGCTCGGGGATCCGCTCCAGCGCCTTGCGGAGCGACTCCTCGGTGCGCTCCATGCCGCAGTACTCCCACATGATCTTGCCGAGTTCACGGTGGTAGGAGTCCGCGGTGCGGTTGCCGTTGTTCGTCAGCAGCTTGTCGATCTTCTGGCGCACCTCGGCCTCGGCCTCGGCCACGTCGTCCTCGTCGACCTCACCGTAGGGGCCGTTCGCGAGGTAGTCGCCGATCGTGGTCGGCAGCACGAAGTAGCCGTCGGACAGGCCCTGCATCAGCGCGGACGCGCCGAGACGGTTGGCGCCGTGGTCGGAGAAGTTGGCCTCGCCGATCACGAACAGGCCGGGGATCGTGGACTGCAGGTCGTAGTCCACCCACAGGCCGCCCATCGTGTAGTGGACGGCGGGGTAGATGCGCATCGGCTGGGCGTACGGGTCCTCGCCGGTGATGCGCTCGTACATCTCGAAGAGGTTGCCGTACTTCTTCTCCACCGCGTCGCGGCCCAGACGGCGGATCGCGTCGGCGAAGTCGAGGTAGACGCCCAGGCCGCCGGGGCCGACACCGCGGCCCTCGTCGCAGACGTTCTTGGCCGCGCGGGAGGCGATGTCACGCGGGACCAGGTTGCCGAACGCCGGGTAGATCCGCTCCAGGTAGTAGTCGCGCTCCTCCTCGGGGATCGCCGAGGCCGGACGGGCGTCGCCCGCCTTCAGCGGCACCCACACGCGGCCGTCGTTGCGCAGCGACTCCGACATCAGGGTCAGCTTCGACTGGTGGTCGCCACTGACCGGGATGCAGGTCGGGTGGATCTGGGTGTAGCAGGGGTTGGCGAACATCGCGCCACGCCGGTGTGCCCGCCAGATCGCCGTGGTGTTGCAGCCCTTGGCGTTCGTCGACAGGAAGAACACGTTGCCGTACCCGCCGCTGGCCAGCACCACCGCGTCGGCGACGTGCCGCTCGATCTCGCCGGTGACCATGTCACGGACGATGACGCCGCGTGCCCGGCCGTCGGAGACGATCAGGTCGAGCATCTCGTGCCGGGTGTGCATCTTGACGGTGCCGGCCGCGATCTGGCGCTCCAGCGCCTGGTACGCGCCGAGCAGGAGCTGCTGACCCGTCTGGCCTCGGGCGTAGAAGGTACGGGAGACCTGCGCGCCGCCGAAGGAGCGGGTGTCGAGCAGACCGCCGTACTCGCGGGCGAACGGCACGCCCTGGGCCACGGCCTGGTCGATGATGTTCACACTGACCTGGGCGAGCCGGTAGACGTTGGACTCGCGGGCGCGGAAGTCACCGCCCTTGACCGTGTCGTAGAAGAGCCGGTAGATCGAGTCGCCGTCGCCGCGGTAGTTCTTGGCCGCGTTGATACCGCCCTGTGCCGCGATGGAGTGCGCGCGGCGGGGCGTGTCCTGGTAGCAGAACGAGGTGACGTTGTAGCCGAGCTCGCCGAGGGTCGCGGCGGCCGAGCCGCCCGCCAGCCCGGTGCCCACGACGATGACGTGGAGCTTGCGCTTGTTGGCCGGGTTGACCAGCTTCGCGGAGAACTTGCGCTTCTCCCAGCGGTCCTCGATCGGGCCGTCGGGGGCCTTGGTGTCACGGATCGGCTCACCTTCGGTGTACCCCGTGCTCATCGCGGTCCTCACCCCTTGTTCTCCGTGCGGAAGACCCGCCGGGTTCGAGCTCTTGCTCACTTGATCACTCCGATCGCGACCGCCACCGGGACCGCGAGGAAGCCGATGACCAGCAGCGCCGACAGGCCCGCGGCGACGGCCTTCAGCGGGCGGTAGCTGCGGCTGCTCGCCAGGCCGAGCGTCTGGAAGGCGCTCCACAGGCCGTGGCGCAGGTGCAGGCCGACCATGACGAGGGCGAGCACGTAGAACAGGGTGACCCACCAGCGCGACGGCGCGAAGCCCTCGACCAGGCGGTCGTAGGGGGTGGCGCCGCCACCGGCCGGGTTGACCGCGCCGAACGTCAGGTCCAGCAGGTGGTAGATCACGAACAGCACGATGACGACGCCGCCGTAGCGCATGGTGTGGACCGCGTAGCCGTTCGCCCTGGACTTGCGCCTGGCCGCGTACTTGACCGGGCGGGCCTTGCTCGCCCGCCGGGCCAGGGAGATCGCCGACCACATGTGCAGGGCGACCGCGACGACCATCACGACCTCGACGACGGTCAGCAGGACCCGGTGCGGGAAGATCGGCTCGCCCATGGTCCGCAGGAAGGCCGCGTAGGAGTTGAACGACTCGGCACCGGCGAAGCTCTTGAGGTTTCCGGCCATGTGGCCGACGAGGAAGAGCACCATCACGGCGCCCGTGATGGCCATCACGGCCTTCTTGCCGTTGGAGGAGCCCAGGAAGCCGCCTTTTCGCCCGGGCTTCGCGGTCTTCGCGGTGTCCGCGGGGGGTTTCACAGACGCGGTGGCGGATCCGCGCTCAATCGTGGCAGTCACCTATGTGACGCTAGGTAAGGGGATTTATCCAAGTCCAAGTCATCGCGGATGTGGTTTCCATAGCCTGCGGCTATTACCTCTGCGTCCCCGCTGCTTCCAGTGTCGCGTCTCGCCGCGTGGTGCGAGCAATCTCACATTGTCTCTCCCACCACCACCCGCCCCGAATCCGCGGTCGGAGGGTCCGTACGCTAGGGAAACGTGCAGCTCCAGCAACTCGCCTATTTCGTGGCGGTCGCCGAGGCTCGGCACTTCACCCAGGCCGCCGAGCGGATGCGCGTAGCCCAGCCCTCGCTGAGCAAGCAGATCAAGGCCCTGGAGGCCGAGCTCGGCGCGCCGCTGTTCAGTCGTGCCCGGGGAAACGTCACGCTGACCCCCGCGGGCGAGGCGTTGCTACCGCTGGCCCGCCGCATGCTGGCCGACGCCGAGACCGCCAGGAGCGAGGTCGGCGAGCTGGCCGGGCTGCGCCGCGGCCGGGTCCGGCTGGGCGCCACGCCCTCGCTCTGCGCGGGGCTGCTCGCCGACGCGCTGGCCAGGTTCCACCACACCTACCCCGGCATCGAGCTGTTCGTGGAGGAGGGCGGCTCCCGCGACCTGGTCCGCACCCTCGCCCGGGGCCAGCTCGACCTGGCGCTGATCATCATGCCGCTGCACAGCGACGACCCCGCCCTCGTCACCGAGGAGGTGCTGCGGGAGAACCTCGTCGTCGCCTCTCCCTCGACCACTCGCGCCCGCAGGTCGTACGTGCGCATCGAGGAGTTGCGCCGCCGGCCGATGGTGATGTTCAGGCGCGGATACGACCTGCGGGAGGCCACGCTCAACGCCTGCCGGCAGGCCGGGTTCGAGCCCAGGTTCGCGGTGGAGGGCGGCGAGATGGACGCCGTGCTGCGCTTCGTGGAGGCCGGGCTGGGGGTCGCGCTGGTGCCCTCGATGGTCCTGGACGGCCGCCCGGGACTTTCCGGGACGCCCCTGGCTCCTCCCGGGCTGCGCCGCACCATCGCCATCGCGCACCGCAAGGACGTCGAGCCCACCCGCGCGGCCCAGGCCTTCCGCGCGACCCTGCTCCTCTTCCTCGCCGAGGCCGCCCACGAGGGCACCCTCCCCCAGGGACTGGACCTGATCATCCAGGGTTGACTCCCGGCGAGGACACCGTCGGGCCCCCGTGCCGCTCGGTGCCTCCCCCGGTGTCCGGCGGGCGGTGAATCACCCCGCATCGGCGCCCCGGTACCTGACGTGTCGCACTATTCTACGTAGCGTCGACAGGTTCTCCCGAGCTCACGAAGAGGCGTCAGTGACCGCCCCCGCCAACGAAACGCTCACGCTTCTTCTGATCGAGGATGACGCGGGCGACGCCTTTCTCGTGGAGGAGTTGCTCGGCGAGGCGGACAACCCACCGAAGATCATCTGGGTGCGGAGCCTGGCCGAGAGCAGGGTCCGGCTGACCTCCGACGTGCAGTGCGTGCTCGTCGACCTCTCCCTGCCCGACGCGGCCGGCCTGGAGGCATTGGAGCAGGTGCTCTCGATGGCGCCGCATGCCGCCGTGCTCGTGCTGACCGGCCTGAACGACGCCCACGTCGGCGTGGAGGCGGTCGCCGCGGGCGCCCAGGACTTCCTGGTCAAGCAGGACGTGGAGGGTCGCCTGCTGGCGCGGGCGATCCGCTACGCGATGGAGCGCAAGCGCGCCGACCTGGCCCAGCGCAGGCTGGTCGAGGCCGAACTGCTCACCAAGGAGAACTCCCGCCTCGAACGCGGGCTCCTCCCGGTCCCGCTGCTGACCACGGAGGTTCTGGAACACCACGCCCGCTACCTGCCAGGACGCAGGCGCGCCCTGCTCGCCGGTGACTTCTGGGACACCGTGCAGAGCCCCGACGGCGCCGTCCACGTGGTGGTCGGCGACGTGTGCGGGCACGGTCCCGACGAGGCCGCGCTGGGGGTCGCGCTCAGGATCGCCTGGCGGACCCTGGTCCTGGCCGGGCACACCGGCAACGAACTGCTCGGCACGCTGGAGTCGGTGCTCCGCCTGGAACGCAAGTCCGCGGAGATCTTCACCACCCTGTGCATCGCCACCATCGACCCCGCGCTCAGCCACGCGCGGATGCACGTGGTCGGCCACCCGCCGCCGCTGCTGATCCGCGACGGCGCGATCGGCGTGGTGCCGGGCACCCCCTCGGGACCGCCACTGGGCATCTTCCAGGACGTGCACTGGTCGGAGATCGACGTCGCGCTCGGCGACGACTGGTCGCTGCTGCTCTACACCGACGGGCTGATCGAGGCCACCGTGGGCGGCGGACCCGACCTGCTCGGCACCGAGGGCCTG
Source organism: Streptosporangium sp. NPDC001681 (assembly GCF_040298085.1). Taxonomy (NCBI): domain Bacteria; kingdom Bacillati; phylum Actinomycetota; class Actinomycetes; order Streptosporangiales; family Streptosporangiaceae; genus Streptosporangium; species Streptosporangium sp. NPDC001681. The sequence continues at coordinate 55,132 of NZ_JBEOZN010000027.1, forward strand.
CTCAGGCTCGTCCAGGAGCAGGGCGGGATCGAACTCGACCGCCTCATCGAGCGCGTCATCGAGCTGAACCGCGACGCGCTCAGCGACGACCTGGCGACCGTGCTCATCTCCCGGAACGGGAAACGATGACCGAGCGCTCGGATCGCGGCACCAGTCCCAAGCCCCTGCCCTCGCCCACCCCCGCTAAGGGGTTCGGGAGGCTTCCGGTGGGACGCTGGTTCATGTTCGCCGGGGTGGGCATCGCACTGATCTTCATGATCTCGGCCGTCGTCACGATCAGGTCGATCGAGGACGCGCGCCAGGCCAGGGAGACCCTGGTCGACGTCATCGACCCGGCGACGCTGCGCACCCTGGAGATCTCCAACGCGCTGACCGCGCAGGAGAGCTCGGTGCGGGCGTACGGCAGGACCAACGAGGACACCTCCCTGAACGACTACCGGAAGGCGCTCGCCGAGGAGGACAGGGCGATGGCGGCGCTCACCGCGCTGGTCCCCCGGATGCCGGAGCGGCAGGCGGTCAGCGCCGAGGTCGCCCGGCTGAAGGCCGGCGGAGACGCCTGGCGGCGCGACTACGCGGAGCAGGTCATCGCCTCGGTGCCGACGCTGAAGACCGACGCCGCCCGGCAGAACGCCACGGTCAACGCCACCCGGTTCACCGAGATCCGGCAGTCCCTCTCGGATCTGCAGAGCCACCTGAGCCGGCTGCACGAGATCGGCAGCGCTCAGCTCGACCGCGGCTGGCAGGCCCTCTACATCGCGCTCATCGGGGTGGCCGGGGCACTGGTCGCGGCCGCGATCGTCTCGGCCCTCATCGTGCGCCACGCGGTGCTCCGCCCGCTGGCGGAGCTGAACGAGCAGGTGCGCGCGGTCGCCCAGGGGGACTTCGACCACAAGCTCGGGGTCGAGCATCCCGCCGAACTGGCCGAGCTGTCCGGCCACGTCGACGCGATGCGCCGCCGCATCCTCGCCGAGTGGCACCGAGCCTCGGAGACGCAGCGCAAGCTGGAGGACCAGGCGACGGAGCTGAGGCGCTCCAACAGCGAGCTGGAGCAGTTCGCCTACGTGGCCAGTCACGACCTGCAGGAGCCGCTGCGCAAGGTGGCCAGCTTCACCCAGATGCTGGAGCAGCGCTACGGCGACCAGCTCGACGATCGCGCCAAGCAGTACATCGCCTTCGCGGTCGACGGCGCCAAGCGCATGCAGATGCTGATCAACGACCTGCTCGACTTCTCCCGGGTCGGCAGGATGGGCGGCGAGCGCACCGGCATCGACGCCACGGTGCCACTCAAGGCCGCGCTGAACAACCTCGCCGCGCCGATCGAGGACGGTGGGGCGACGGTGACCCACGACGAGCTGCCCCGGGTGCACGGCAACCGGGTGCAGCTCACCCAGCTCTTCCAGAACCTCATCGGCAACGCGATCAAGTTCCACTCGCAGGACCCGCCGGAGATCCACATCGGGGTGCGGCGCGACGGGGACATGTGGGAGTTCTCCTGCACCGACAACGGCATCGGCATCGACAGTAAGTACACTGACCGCATCTTCCTGATCTTCCAGCGCCTGCACGGGCGGGACGTCTACGCGGGCACCGGCATCGGGTTGGCTCTCTGCAAGAAGATCGTCGAGTACCACGGCGGTCGCATCTGGCTGGACACCGAGGACGGCGGACCCGAGAACACCACCAGGACCGGTACGACCTTCCGCTGGACCCTTCCCTCAGGAGACACCGCTGATGAATGACCTGCGCTGGATCGACGTCCTGCTGGTCGAGGACGACCCGGGCGACGTCCTGCTGACCAGGGAGGCGTTCGAGCTCAACAAGGTCCGCAACAAGCTGCACGTGGTCAACGACGGCGAGCAGGCCATGTCCTTCCTCCGCAAGGAGGGCGAGTACGCCGACGTGCCCCGGCCCGACCTGATCCTGCTCGACCTCAACCTGCCCCGCAAGGACGGCCGGGAGGTGCTCCAGGACATAAAGGCCGACGAGAAGCTCCGCGGGATCCCGGTGGTGGTGCTGACCACGTCGGAGTCCGAGGAGGACATCCTGCGCAGCTACAACCTGCACGCCAACGCCTACGTTTCCAAGCCCGTCGACTTCGACCAGTTCATCAGCGTGGTCCGGCGGATCGACGACTTCTTCGTGACCGTCGTCAAGCTGCCCAACTCCGGCCAGCACTACTGACGGCACGCCACGCCCGGCGGCGGGATCCCCCGGTCCGCCGGGCATCGCCCATACCGGCGGGATCCCCCGCGGGCGGGATTCCCACGCCCGTTTTCACGGCCCCCGAGACCTCCCCGTGATCGTCCACCTCGTGAGACGTCGCAGGCAGGACACCTCTGCGCGCCAACGTGACAGGAATCACACCTGGCTAGTGAAATTACCAGTGACCTCTCTCACATAACCCCCGGGCTCCGTCGTAACGTATCCCCCACCAACATGCGCGCGCACGTGTGAGCCGGCGCGACCATGGCCCAGCGCGCGGCACAACTGAAACGACCCGGACCCCAAGGCGAGCGGGGTTCGCGGGAGGTGGAGAGGTCTCGATGACCCAGACAACGGCCGAGAGCCCGGCCAGAAGGCAACGTGCGCAGATCAAGGAGCGCACCCTGCGAACCGACCCGTGGTGGCGCTATCCACTGGTCACATTCATCATCTTCACGGCATTCCTCGTCTACGCCACGTGGGCGATCTTCGACGCGAGCTACTTCGTGTCCCCATATCACGCGCCGTTCGCGTCGCCCTGTCTCGCGACGAGCTGTCCGGAGGAGGCGCGGCTGTTCGGCCTCGCCCCGTTCGGCGACTGGTACGCCCTGCCCCCGGGACTGCTGATCCTCGGCCTCCCCGCGGGGTTCCGCTTCACCTGCTACTACTACCGCAAGGCCTACTACCGGGGGTTCTGGCTCTCGCCCCCGGCGTGCGGGGTGGCCGAGCCGCACAAGAAGTACACTGGTGAGTCGCGCTTCCCTCTGATTCTTCAGAACATTCACCGTTACTTCTTCTACGCGGCGATCGTCATCGGCCTCGTCCTGGCGTACGACGCGGTGAAGGCGCTGATCGCCAAGCCGACCGGCCTGGGCACGTGGATCCTGATCGTCAACGCGATCCTCATCAACCTGTACACGCTGTCGTGCCACTCCTGCCGGCACATCACGGCCGGGCGCCTGAACCACTTCTCCAAGCACCCGGTCCGCTACCGGGCCTGGGGCATCGTCTCCAAGCTCAACGCCAAGCACCAGGAGCTCGCACTGATCTCCATGTTCAGCGTGATGGGCGCCGACATCTACGTCCGGCTGGTCGCCAAGAACATCATTCCCTTCCCGTTCGCATAAGGATCACCAGTGGAAATCGAGCGTCACGAATACGACGTCGTCGTCATCGGCGCCGGCGGAGCGGGGCTGCGGGCGGCCATCGAGGCCCGTCAGCAGGGCAAGCGTACGGCGATCGTCTGCAAGTCCCTGTTCGGCAAGGCGCACACGGTCATGGCCGAGGGCGGCGCCGCCGCGGCCATGGGCAACGTCAACAGCGACGACAACTGGATGGTGCACTTCCGCGACACCATGCGGGGCGGCAAGTTCCTCAACAACTGGAGGATGGCCGAACTGCACGCCAAGGAGGCTCCCGACCGGGTCTGGGAGCTGGAGGCGTGGGGCGCGCTGTTCGACCGCACCAAGGACGGCAAGATCAGCCAGCGTAACTTCGGCGGGCACGAGTACCCGCGGCTGGCCCACGTCGGCGACCGCACGGGCCTGGAGCTGATCCGCACCCTGCAGCAGCGGGTGGTCGCGCTCCAGCAGGAGGACGAGAAGCTCCACGGTGACGCCGAGGCGTACATCAAGGTCTTCCAGGAATGCACGGTGACCCGCCTGCTCAAGGACGGCGACGCCATCTGTGGCGCCTTCGGCTACTGGCGGGAGAACGGCAAGCTCATCCTGTTCGACGCCCCCGCGATCGTGCTGGCCACCGGCGGCATCGGCAAGTCGTACGTGGTCACGTCCAACTCGTGGGAGTACACCGGCGACGGCCACGCGCTGGCCCTGCTGGCCGGGGCGAACCTGATCAACATGGAGTTCATCCAGTTCCATCCCACCGGGATGGTCTGGCCGCCCTCGGTCCGGGGCATCCTCGTCACCGAGTCCGTCCGCGGCGACGGCGGGGTGCTGAGGAACTCCGAGGGCAAGCGCTTCATGTTCGACTACATCCCCGAGGTGTTCAAGGACAAGTACGCCACCTCCGAGGAGGAGGGCGACCGCTGGTACACCGACCAGGCCAACAACCGCCGCCCTCCGGAGCTGCTCCCCCGCGACGAGGTCGCGCGGGCCATCAACTCCGAGGTGAAGGCGGGACGCGGATCGCCCCAGGGCGGCGTCTACCTCGACGTCTCCACCCGCCTCCCGGCCGCCGAGATCATCAAGCGGCTGCCGTCGATGCACCACCAGTTCAAGGAACTGGCCGACGTCGACATCACCAAGGAGGCCATGCAGGTCGGCCCGACCTGCCACTACATCATGGGCGGCGTCGAGGTCGACGCCGACACCGGCGCGGCGGCCGTACCCGGTCTGTTCGCGGCCGGTGAGGTCTCCGGCGGCATGCACGGCTCCAACCGGCTGGGCGGCAACTCGCTGTCGGACCTGCTGGTGTTCGGCCGCCGTGCGGGCATGGGAGCGGCCTCGTACGTGGACGGTCTGGCCGCCCGGCCGAAGATCTCCGAGGAGTCCGTGGCCAAGGCGAGCGCGGAGGCGCTGGCCCCGCTGGAGCGCTCGGGCGAGAACCCGTACGAGGTCCACCACGAGCTGCAGCGGACGATGAACGAGCTGGTCGGCATCATCCGCAAGTCCGAGGAGGTCTCCGAGGCGCTGGAGGCGGTGGAGAAGCTCAAGGAGCGGGCCCAGAACGTCGGCGCGGCCGGCAGCCGGATCTACAACCCGGGCTGGCACCTCGCCCTCGACCTGCGCAACATGCTCCTGGTCTCGGAGTGCGTGGCGAAGGCGGCGCTGCTGCGCGAGGAGAGCCGCGGCGGCCACACCCGGGACGACTTCCCGGTCATGTCCGCCGAGTGGCGGACCAAGATCCTGCGCTGTGCCCTCACCCCGGACGGCTCCGGCATCACGGTCGAGGAGCAGGTCCAGACCGCGATGCGGGACGACCTCATCACGCTGTTCGACCGCGACGAGCTGAAGAAGTACATCACCGAGGAAGAGCTGGCCGCCTTTGACGCGCTGGCCAAGGAGTAACCATGAGTTACAAGGCGAAGTTCCGCGTCTGGCGGGGCGAGGGCGGCGAGGGCAAGCTTGAGGACTTCACCGTCGAGGTGAACGAGGGCGAGGTCGTTCTCGACATCATCCACAGGCTCCAGGCGACCCAGGCCCCCGACCTCGCCGTCCGCTGGAACTGCAAGGCCGGCAAGTGCGGCTCGTGCTCCATGGAGATCAACGGCAGGCCGAAGCTCGGGTGCATGACCCGGATGTCCACCTTCAGCGAGGAGGAGACGATCACCGTGACGCCCATGCGGACGTTCCCGGTGATCAAGGACCTGGTCACGGACGTCTCGTACAACTACCAGAAGGCCAGGGAGATCCCGTCCTTCACTCCTCCGGCCGACGTGAAGCCGGGCGAGTACCGCATGCAGCAGATCGACGTCGAGCGGTCCCAGGAGTTCCGCAAGTGCATCGAGTGCTTCATGTGCAACAACGTCTGTCACGTCATCCGTGACCACGAGGAGAACAAGCCCGACTTCGCCGGTCCGCGCTTCCTGATGCGGATCGCCGAGCTGGACATGCATCCGTACGACGTGGCCGACCGCAAGGACTCCGCTCAGGAGGAGCACGGCCTGGGTTACTGCAACATCACCAAGTGCTGCACCGAGGTCTGCCCCGAGCACATCAAGATCACTGACAACGCGCTGATTCCCATGAAGGAGCGCGTCGTCGACCGGAAGTACGATCCGCTGGTCTGGCTGGGCAACAAGATCTTCAAGCGTTCCGGCTCGAAGAGCTGACCCCTGCACGGCGGCGCCGCCCACGGGACTCTCCCCGGGCGGCGCCGCCGTGTTTCCCCAGCGTTTCAAGTGCTGGAGGCTGCTGGTCGTATCTCGGCTGAACCCGGCACTCGGCAGCCTGAACCGGCGGTCGCAGCGAACTGGTCGAAGCGATCGGCGAGCACGCCCCCGGCCTCGAACTGACGGGGCTCGCCGCCGGCTTCCACGCCGTCGCCCGGCTTCCCGAGGGAGCCGACGAAGCGGAGATCGTCGACGCGGCGGCCCAGCGCTCCGTCGGGCTGCGGGGGCTCGATCGACACCGATCGCCGAACGGCGAGGGCTCGCCGGGGATCGTGTTCGGCTTCGGAGACGTCAACGAGGACGCGATCAGACACGGGATCGCGGCCATGGCGACCTACTGCGGCGGGGATGAGACACGTGGTAGCGGTGGCCGCCGCTTCCGCGTATCCACTGACATCAGGTCCGCGCGCGACAGCGTGCTCGGAGGCGAGGACGGTTCCAGAGGCTGGGACCCGCCGGGCCGGTACGGGTCAGGTGGAGCGGCGGAAGAGGCCGCGCTTCTTCTTGCCGGCGTCCTGACCGGGGAGCGGGTAGACCGCCGTCGAGGCCGGCCCCATGGGGGGCTGCTCGCCGGCGTCCGGCCGATTACCGGGGCCACCGTAGGCCCCCGGACCACCGGGGCCGATCAGCGTCGCCGGATCACCGCCGGGGCCACCGGGACCACCCTGAACCGGCGGGCCACCACTGCCGTGAGCCCCACTGCCGTGAGCCCCACCGGCGGGACCCCCGTGGCCGCCAGGGCCGCCTCGGGGAGGCTCCTGTGGGAACGGCGCCCCGGGGGACTCGGGCTGCCCCTGCGGGAAACGCCCCTCGCGAGGCTCGGGGCCGAGGTTCTCCGGCCGGCCGGGCTGGGTACGCTCGTCCGGCCCACCCTGACCCGGAGCGCCCTGCGACTCGGGTCCGAAGGGCTGGGGCTGGAAATCGCCCTGGGGGCGGCCCGGCAGGTTCCGATCATCCTGCGGTTCCTGGCCGAAGGGCTGGGTGCCGTGGAACGCGGCCGCCGAACCGTCCTGGCCCACCGGGCCGTAGGGCACCTGCCCCTGGACGGTCTGCTGGCCGTACGGGTCGCCGTGGCCGGTGGCCTGCTGCTCGTAGCCGGGCGCGGGCATGTACGCCGTCGTCTGCTCGTAGCCGTAGGGGTACTGCCCGGGGGCGTAGCCCTCCGGGTAGACCGGAGAGTACATCTGCATCGGGACGAGGCTGATGATCGGCGCGTAGGCCGTGCCGCCCTGGTAGGGGCCGGGAACGAAACCGGGTCCGGCGGCGTAGCCGGGACCGCCGTGATAGGCCATCGGGTCCATCGAATCGACGCGGGGACCCATTCCCCGGGGACCGGCCCGGCGGATGGCCGCGGCGTGGGCCAGGCGGCGCAGCCTGCCCTCGAAGATCAGCACGGCGAACAGCACCAGCAGCACCAGGATCAGCGCCGGGATGCCGAGCTGGCGGCTCAGCGTGGCCCCGTCGAACTCGGCGTTCGCGTTGCGGATCTCGGCCACGGAGGTCTCGTCGAACGTGGCGCTCTCTTGGGGGTTGGGCGTGGCGGAGGGAAGCGTGTCCGACGGGGTGCTGGCCGGGAACTGGACCTCCGCCTCCTCGGACGCCGAAGGGCTGGTCTCGGTCTCCGGCGGAGCGATCGGGGCCGTGGTCTCCTGGGCCGGCGGAGCGACCGGCTCCTGCGGGGGCGGCGGGGCCGTGGTCTTCGGGGGCTTCGTCGTCGGCGGGACGGTCACTGTGGTGGTCACGGTCTTCTGCGGGACCGGGGTCTCCTCCGTGCCGCCCCCGGGATCCTCGGTGACCGTGACCGTGACGACCGGCGTGGGTTCCTCACAGGGCCCCGCCGGATCGACGTCACATCCGGGGATGTACGACGGGTCGGCGACCATCGTCCTGACCGTCGCGCCGGCCACGGAGGAACCGGTGAGCGGTGCCACGGCGACCAGGAAGGCACCGCTGATCCCCAAAGACATCACAACGGCGGAGACAGCTGCCCTGAGCCGTGCTCGCGTCACCGGTGCCCTCCGTGCAATCAACCATGAACACGTCAAAGAAATACTAGTTGGGCAAAAGTAACAGTAAATCGCCTTTTACAAAACGTGTCGCGAACGACGGCGGCGCTGGATCCTCCGCTGCAGCCAGAGGAGGCCGACGAGTGCTCCCACCGCTGCTCCCACCGCTGGTAGGCCCCGTACTCCCGTCAGCAGCGGGCTTGACTCGGCGACCGCCTGGACCTGGGTGTTCGGACCGTCGAGATCCTGCGGGAGGGGCGCACCCTGCGGTACGGGGACCTGTGCGGCGGCTGGGAAGGATCCCGCCGGCGGCAACTGGAGCTGGGGCCCGGTTCCGAGACCGGGCGGCTGGCCCGCCCCCGCCATCCCCGCGGAGGCCGGCGGCACCTGCGACGGTACGCCCGGCACCTGCCCCATGGGCAGCGGCGGTACCTGCTGCGGCACCATCGGTGCCTGGCCGCCCGGCGGCTGTCCCATGGGCACCTGCTGTCCCGCTCCCGGGTAGCCGGTCCCCGGGAAGCCGGTCCCCGGGAAGCCGGTCCCCGGGTAGCCGGGACCGACCGGCCCGCCCGCTTCCCGTTGCGGCGCACCGGGCCGGCCGGCCTTTCCCTTCCCGCCTGCCCCCGGATGGCCCGGAAGCATCGGCTGCCCCATCCCCTGCGGTTGCGCGCCGAGCTGACCGGGCTGGACGAGCATGCCCTGACCGAGCTGACCGGGCATACCCTGGCCGGGCTGGACGAGCATGCCCTGTCCCGGCTTGGCCGGCCGGCCAGGCATGCCCTGACCGGGCTGGACGAGTTGTCCGGACGGCCACTGGACGGCCCCCGGGTAACCGGGCCCCATCGGCGCCACCACCGGGCGGCGCGCTCCGGGCTTGCCGATCACCGTCTGGCCGCCTGCCGGATAGCCGGGTCCCACGGGCCCGAGCATCGGCCGGCCCGCCCCCTCGCGGCGCGCGCCGGACCGGCAGGCCGCCCGCTGCTTCCCGGACATCTTCCGCCCGGCCGCCCCGCGTCCCGCGTGAGACCCCATGACCGGATGGTTCCTGCCGTTCTGCCGCTGAAGGAGATGTTCCTCAGGTGCTTTCACCGGCTTCGGTACGGCGACGGCCGGGCCATGGCCGGCCACACCGCCACTCGTCTCCGGTGCGGCGCCCGGAACGGCGGCGTCGGCGGGAAGCCGCGTTCCCGGCTGAACCGAGCCCTCGGGAGCCACCGGGGCCGAGGGAGCCAGCGGGGCCGAGGGAGCAGCCGGGGCTGCGGGAGCCACCGAGGTCGAGGGCACGGCCGTGCTTCCGCCCATGCCCGTAGCGGCACTGCCGCCCCCCGCCACGACCGATCGCGGCACCTCGGGGCCCGACGGCCTTTCCAGAACATCAAAAAGGAACGCCAGCGTGCGCTGCTCGGCCTTCTCCGCCTCCGACGCGCCGGGGGCGATCTTCGGAACCCAGCCCCGCTCCCCGACTGCCTGGGGAGCGTTGAGGACCAGGTCGACGCCACCGAGCGTCTCCACGCCCGCCTGCGGATCCGCGGGCCAGGCCGAGGCGGCATCTCCCAGATAGATCCTGGAAGGGCCGGAGACCTCCGGAGCACCGGAGACGGGCAGAGTCTGCCTGACCTCCCGCTGGGCGTGGACCGGCTCCGGGCTCCCCACGGCGCCCCGGATCTGCTGCGGCACCGCGTCCGGCCCCCCGGCGGTGCTCCCGACGGTGCCTCCGGCGGTGCTCCCGACAGTGCCCCCGACGGCGCCCCCGGCAGTGCTCCCGACGGCGCCCCCAACGGTGCCCCCGATGGTGCCCCGCACCTGCCGGGTCACCACATCCGAGCCCTTGAGCGTGCCCTGACCCTGCTGCACCGTCTCGCCACCGGGTCCGCGCATCCGGGCCATCGCGGTCAGCGTGATGTCCCGGGGACGCTGCGGCGCGGCGAGCAGCACGTCGACGAGCCCGCCGTCGGCGGGCAGGTCACCGACCGAGCAGACCGCAGTCCCCTTGGGGAGCGGTGTCGCGGGCCTGGTCGCCACCGGGCACTCGATGCTTCTGAGGGCATCGGCGGGGGTCGTCACGACCGCCAGCCGCGCGCCGGCGCCCGGCCCTCGCAGGCGGATGCGGAAGCGGATCACCTCACCGGTGCGGCTCCACCGCGACCACGTACCGGAGGCGGCGGCCAGGTCGAGGGGCGACTCGGCCGACTCTGCCGGCTGGGCGGCGTACACCCCCGAGGCGCCGCCGAGGATGAGCACCCCCGCTCCGACAGCCGACACGATCCGAGTACCACGCCACCATACGGTCACCGCATATCTCCGTTCCCCGGGTACGGACCCGCGACATCGCCACGTCCAGTAGCAGTTATGTCACGGTGCGGAGTCGATCAATCCTTATTGAACCGACCTTGCCCATCGTTGAGACGACCTTGTACCGCCCGCACGATTGGAAGGTCCGCGGGCAGCCACGCCACGTCGTAGAGCTCGTCCACCTCCAGCCAGCGCAGATCCAGGTGCTCCCTGGTCTCCGGCCTGCCCTCGGCGATCACCGCGAACCAGACCCGCAGGACGTAGCCGCCGGCGAGCGCCCAGTCGCCGCCGACCCGCTCGCCCACCTCGATCAGTACGCCGAGCTCCTCCTGGCACTCCCTGACCAGCGCCGTATGCTCGTCCTCGCCGGGGTCGACCTTGCCTCCCGGCAGCTCCCAGCCGCCGGCCAGCTCGGGAGGGTCGGCGCGCTGGGCGGCGAGCAGCCTGCCCTGGCCGTCGACGATGGCGGCGCCCACAACGACCTTTTCCGTGACTCCTCCGCTCCCCGGGAAAAGCGGCTGCTCGCTTTCCCCGGCCGAGTTGGGCGATGGTCAAGCCCTGACCGCTTCGAACACCGGAACCGTAACAGGAAGCGATTCACCTGCCGGGTAGGCCAGGCCGTCCCTTTTCCAAACGCGACGCCCCGATTCTGTCAGCCCTGCTCCCTCAACTTGAGTTGTTCCAGGATCTGGGGGTGTTGCAGCGGGCGGGTGAATCCCATGATGTTGGCGCGTTCCCGGTAGGTGGTGACCTTGATCGGCCCGCACAGCCGGCATCTCGCCTCGATCATCTTGCCCGGTGACACCACCATGCCCACGTGCCCCGGACGGTTCGGGCCGGTGCCGGGACCGGCGTTAAAGAAGACGAGATCCCCCGCCTGCTCCTGCCCCGCGGAGATCTTCACGCCGAACGGCCACTGGACGAACGTGGTGCGCGGGATGGTCAGGCCGACGCTCCGGTAGGCCATGTAGATGATCCCGGAGCAGTCGTAACCGGCGGGCCCCGTACCGCCCCAGATGTAGGGCTTGCCCCGCTGGGCCAGCGCGTACTGCAGGATCCCGGCCACCGTACCGGTCGGCGCCGCCTCCAGCATGGGCTCGTCGCAGCTGTCGTCCGCCTCGGGCGGGGTGCTGACCTCGCCGTCCTTGGCGTACTTCTTGGCGATCTCCATGACCTGGTCGACGTACCACCAGGCACGGTTGTAGACGAACAGCGAACGCCGTACGTTCTCCGGCGCGCCGTTCCGCTTCAGCATCTTCGCCGCGCCTAGGATGGCGTCAGCCGGGTTGTACACGTCGGCCCAGCCGTCTCCGTCGCCGTCGGAGGCGTAGCCGTTGAACGTGGACGGGATCTTGATCTTGGCCTTGCCGCCCCAGGTGCTGATGAGAAACTGCATCGGCCCGGCGGCGCCCGCGTAGTTGACGCCGCTGCGCACGCCGGGGAGCGTGGAGCGGCCGTGGTCGGTCTCGCGCTTGCCGACCCCGGCGAGCACGTTCCACTGCACGCCGACCTTCTGCCCGTGCTCGCGATAGAGCTTCAGATACTCCTCGGGGATGTCGGACGTCGCGGTCTCCGACTCGTCGCCCACCGTCTGGACGTTCTTCCCGCAGTCGGGTTGCGCCTGCCCGGTGATGGAGGGGAACGAGGGAAAACCGCTGATCATCATCATCGGCGCCATGATCAGCGTGATCATGCAGAGTCCGGCGACTCCGAGGACCAGCGCGAGGCGGAGGTGTCTGTTCTCCCTCATGAGGTTCCGCCGTTCATCCGGCCGCGCCGGTCTCGGAAGGCTGTTCGTCTCCCTCCTGGCCGGAATCCGCCGGCTGGAGGTCGTGGACACGCCATTCGGCACCGACCTGGATGAGCGTGACGGCGTACTCCGCGGTCCTCTCGTTCACCCCGCTCTTGGCCGTGACGTTCTGGGTGCCGACGACCACGAACACCACCGAGGCGCTGTTGATCTGCCGGATCTCCTTCACCCGTGCCGCGCCGACCGAGACGACCTCGTCGGCCTTGTTCGCCTCGACGGTGCCCGGCGAGGTCACCGTGCGCAGCAGCACCCCGGAGAACTCAGCCGTGGTGTAACCCTTGAGGCGGTCGCCGTAGACCGCCGGGTCCTCGTCGTAGCTGAACGTGCCGTACTCGGCGGTGAAGCGCTGCGCGTAGTCGGCGGCGGCCGCCAGTTCCTGCTTGGTCATCGGCAGGTAGGAGTAGACGTCGAAGGGCGCGTTGCTGGCCGTCGCCTCCGGACGCGTCGGCTCCGCGACCGGCTCCTGTCCCGCTGCCACGGTACGGGTGGCCCCCGCGGGCTCTGTCGGGTTCTCCACCCCGCCGCCGCTCTCCGGCCACATGGTCAGGTAGACGCCGACCGCCGCGAGCACCGCGACCAGCACCGCGAAGACGGCTCCCCGCCGGTTGCCTCCCTCGGTCAACGTCAGTCCCTGTCCGGGTTGGACGGGCGGAGCCAGAACGGTGGCGGCTCACCGGCATCACCACCGCGCTCCGCTCGCCTGGTGATCCAGAGCGGTGGCGCCTCGGACGACCTGCCCCCGGCGTCCCGGTTCCGCGAACCGCCGGAGGAACTCCGCGAGCCGCCGAAGATGCTCTCGCCCGACCTCGAACCGTTCGAGCTCTTCGACCCCGAAGAGCCGCGGGAGGAGCCGCCGTTACGCGACCCCGAGCCGGAGCCGCCTCGCGAGGAGCCGCCGAAGATGCCGCCGCCCGACCGGCCGCCGCCACCCGAGGATGGCGCGGCGGGCCTGACCGCCGAGGGGCCGGACGACCTGCCCGCCGAGGACCCCCCGTTGCCCGAGGAGCCGCCTTGCGGCGCCCAGCCTCCCGACGAGCCGCCGAACCAGCCGCCGGAGCCACGTCCCCCACCAGGTCCCGAGGAACCTCCGGACCTGGTGGGGGGCGCGCCGCCGCCGCCCGTACCGGCACCGGAGAGGTTGAGCGGTGGCGCCGCGCCCGGGCGGGCCGCGGTGACCGGGCGGCCGGTGCCCTTGCGCCGCCCTGCCGCCTGGGAGTCGGTGTCGAGCGGCGCCGGTTGCGCGCCGACCGGGACCCGGGTGCCCGACGGGGTGGCCGGCGTGGCGCCGTCCTCGCCGCGTCCCCTGCCCTGGGCGACCGTGGCGGCGGCCGCCGCGCCAATGGAGGCTCCGCCGGCCATCGCGGCCGCCTGGAGCATCGGCTCCGCCTTGCGCATGCCCCAGCGGCCCACCCTGGCCGCCGCGACCGGCGGCAGCGCGGACGCGGCCCGCTGCAGGGTCGGCGCGGTGGCCGCTTCACCGAGCATCCTGGTGGTGAGCGTGTGCCCGTCCATGGAGGCGAACAGGTGCTGGAAGGGCCGCCGGTAGAAGAACACGGCGATCGTCAGGATCGCCATGAACATGACCTGCATGCCCCACGGCATCGCGGTGGAGATGATCAGCGCGTAGCCGTACACGAGCACGCCCAGGACGAGGGCCAGCACCGCCTGTCTGAGCAATGTGCCGATCAGCATCTCCACCCAGCGCATGGCGATGATCCGCCCGGATCCCGGATGGACGCCGATCAGCAGGAAGACCGGCGCGAGGATCAGCAGCAGCAGGAACCCGACCTTGAGCACCAGCAGCGAGACCGCCACCAGGAAGATCAGCAGCCCCGCGACCACCGCGGCCATGAAGGCGCCGATCGCGACCCCCAGCCGGTTCGTCCAGTCCTTGCCCTGGAAAAGGGGGAAGATCGGCGTGTTCTGCAGCTTGTCGGCGACCTCTGTCTCGTATCGTGCCTGGTGAAAGCCTGCTTCGGGCGCCTGCTGCGCCTTCAGCTCGGCCGCGTCGATCGTCTGGATCTCCAGCAGTTTGGCGCCGAACGCCTTGATGACGGGGGCGTCGGCGTCGGCCGTGCCGAACTGGCCCATCAGCCACGGCTTGCAGACCAGGGTGGACCAGAGCGCGTCGGAGTTCTGCTCGACTCCTGGCACGCCGCTCTGACCGTATCCGCCGCCCTGGACCTGCGGGTTGGCCTCGCCCTTGGCCGGCAGGCAGGAGGTGCCGCCCGCGCCGGGAAGTCCGGAGAAGGCGGAGTTGACCACCTCGCCGGTCTTGTCGGTGACGATCTTGCCCAGCCCCGTGAGGTCTCCGGGGCGGCTGAAGAACCAGACGGCCACGGTGACCGCGAGGACCATCCAGATGACGCCCTCGGCGGTGGTGGTGGCGCGCTTGCGGATCAGCCCGTACCAGGCCAGCCAGATGGCGCCGAGGATCACCAGCGGCCGCAGGTACGGCCAGTACATGGCGTCGGCCAGGCGGACCACGATGTCGTCGACGACGTTCTTGATCGACTCCAGCGGCCCCTCGGTGGCGGCCGCCTGGTAGGTCGTGATGGTCAGCCGGTCCAGCGCCTTGGCCCACAGGAAGACCGTGTTGGCCATCGCGTTGCCCATCACCGCCGCGATGTCGTCACAGCCGAGCTGGTGGGTGTGCCAGAACTGGCCGCTCATGCCGTAGGTCGCGTAGTTGCCCCGAACCGCGGGGACCTCCGCCTGGGCACCCGGCTGCGCGGAGTCGGGGACCGGCGGCTTGATCAGGCCGTCCACGCCTCCCTCGACGATGTCGGGGGACAGGTCGGGCGACATGTCGCAGGGAGCGGCTGCGACGGCCGTGGACGCGTCGTCGGGGAACACCATCGGCAACGCGAGGAACGCGGCCAGTGCCACCAGCCCGATGGCGATCCGCCTGCCCAGCCTTCCCCTGCGGGAACCCCTCTTGCGAGAGCCCTTCATGACCGCACCTCCAGCGCCGCAGCCCCCGGCCCACCGACTCTGTCGCCCCCAGGAAGATCATGCACTTTCTCGTCGGGTTTGTCGTGGGTAGGGTTCGTATCCAGCCAGCGCAGCAGCTCATCCGAGATCAGGTCCACCCCGATACGGCCTGCTCGGCCGTCCAGATCCCGGAAGACGCACTCACCGTTACCGAGCGAGCGCAGCACCGCCTTGTGCTCCTCGGACGCCTCGACGCCGAGCAGCGCCATCACGTGCTCCACCTCGACCCGTTCGGTGGAGCGGAACGCGAACACCGAGGAGAGGCAGTTCGTCACCTGCTCGCTCAGCAGATCACCGGCGTTCTGCGAGACCAGCACCAGCGCCGTGTTGCGGGAGCGGCCCATCCTGCTGACCTCGGGCACCAGCTTGGCGCCCTCGGGAGTGGAGGTGATCGCCCATGCCTCGTCCAGGAAGATCGCCTTGGGGGTCCGCCGGTCCAGGCCGTTCATCAGCCCTCGCGCGAACTGCGCGACGAGGTAGAGCAGCGCCACCGACAGCCGCTGCTCGTAGGAGTAGTCGTCGCGGCCGGTGGAGGCGTCGGGCAGCGTCAGACCGCCCAGGGTGAAGACGGTGGTCCAGCCCTCGGTGTCGATCTGGTCGCCGCCCGAGGGGTCGAAGCAGAGCCTGGCCAGATGCATGTCGGACATGGAGCGGAGCACCGCGCCCAGGTTCTTGGAGGCGGCGTCGTCCGTCTGCTCCAGGAAGTCGACCACCTTGCCCAGCGACGGGTCCTCGGCGTTGGAGACCGCGGCGACCGCCTGGATCATCGCCGACTCGCGCTCCTCCGACATGCGCGGCAGCAGCAGGCGCAGGGTCTCGGTGGCCATCGTCTTCTTGGCCGCGAGGTCGTCGCCGAAGGAGAACGGGTCGAGCAGGCCCGGTGCCGCGGAGCCGAGCGGGATGATCCGCGCCTTCCTGCCCCGCTTCCGCAGCAGCTGGACCAGCGAGTCGGCGTCGCCCTTGGGATCGATGACCGCGACCGTCACCCCGCGCAGCGCCATCTGGTAGATCATCAACAGCGCCAGCGTGGTCTTGCCACCGCCGGGTTCGCCGGTGATGGCGATGGCCGTGGGCCGGTTGCGCGTCGCCGCCACCAGCGGGTCGAAGTGCACGATGCTGCGCGCCCGGCCCAGGGTCTCCCCTACGTACGGCCCCATCCAGCCCGAGCCGCCCTCGTCCGTCCGGTCGCCCAGGTCGACGGTGGCGGTGGCCATGCCGCCGGCGATGGTGCGCAGCGGCTGCCGCTGCGCGTAGGCGTTGACCCTGACCCGCTCGCCCGGCAGCGTCTCGCAGAACAGCGAGAACTGGTCGCCGGTGGAGTTGACGATGTCGATGCCCATGTCGCGGTAGTGCTCCACGACCGCCTCGACCCGCTGTACGCAGATCTCCTCGGTCGGGGCCGACACGATCAGCCGGTGCCAGCCGTACACGAACGGCAGGCGCTCCTTGGTGATGCCGTGCTCCAGCATCCGGGCCGCGTCGATCTGCTCGGCCAGGGCCAGCGGCGCCTCCGCCCCGGCCTCGCGGATGTGGATGTCCATGTCACGGGCGTGGGCGAGCTGGCGCGCCACGTCCTTGCTCGCCTTGACCGGCGGGATCAGCCGCATCCTCGAACTGATCTCCACCGGGAAGGGCAGCTGGTCGGCGAAGTGCATCCAGGGCTCGCCGTCGGGGAAGGGCATCAGGTCGGGGAAACGGGCGAAGGACATGTGCGCCACGTAGGAGTCACCGTGCGGCTGCTCGATCCGGAGCAGCGCCCTGCCGTTGTGGATCTGCCCCTCGACCAGGGACTCGATCTCCCCCTGCCCCCACCGCCGCTTGGGGCTGGCCGAGGCCGGAGGGTCGCCGAGGGAGCCGGTCGTGGCGTGCTGGAACAGCCAGGCGAGCTCGACGGAGCTGGCGTGCCTGGCGTACAGGGCGCTGGCCGACAGCGCCCTGCCCAGCCGCTCCGCCTGCTCGGACCACTTGGCGATCTCCGCCTTGGGGACGTGGTCGTCCTCGATGCCCAGGGCCTTCTCGCTGCGCTGGTAGAAGCCGAAGAGCTGGGAGAGGACCCCGGCGCCCAGTTGCCTGCCGCGCGTGCCGAGCCGCACGCCGAGGTAGACCTCCTTGGTCCAGAAGTCCTTGGCCCAGACGTGCCGGTACATGTCCTCCAGGTAGTCACGCCAGCCGGGGCCCTCGTCGGAGGTGGCGTTCAGCGCCATCGCCCATTCGGCGGCCGGGTAGGTGCGGTGCGCCACCCGCAGGTGCACCTCGGCGTCCGGCATCCGGATGGCGGCCAGCGCGATCGTGATGTTGGTGGCCAGCGCCTCCCGCTCCTCGGGAGTGATGAACTCGTAGCTCACGGTGGGAAGCCTGAAATAGGCCCAGACCGACGAGTCGGTCAGCAGGATCCGGTCGTCGAAGTACCGGACGGCGAGGCGGCTGCGCGCTCGGGACGCACGACTCACAGACCCTCCCCCACCGGTCGTACGGCCCTGCCTGCACGGCCTCCGGCCCGCCCGCTCACCCGCACCTCGTCACGCCCGTTCACCACGTCTTCTCGCGCCCGGGGGATCACTGAGCTAGTTCCTCCTCGCTGGGTCGACCCGCCTGCACCGTTCCGAAGCCCGCCACCACGACACCCGCCAGGGCCAGGTAGGCCCGGCGGCCCGGCGCCCTCAGGTGGGACGGCTCCACCCGATCGGCCCTGCCGGGAGCCAGCGCGTCCTCCCAGGGGACCCTGACGATCGCCCGGCACCTGCCCCGCGCGACCGCCTCCGCCTGCTCCACGTCCTCCATGCTGCGGCGGCTCACCCCGTTGACGACCATGACCGCCCGGCGACGGAGGTCGGCGCAGCCGTGCCCGTCGAGCCACTCGTAGGTCATGGCCACCGCGTCGGGCCCGTCCTCACTGGCCGGGACGACGAGGACGAGCTGGTCCGCGTAGGGGAGCACCCGCGCGGCCAGGGCCGCCGCCGGGTCCATGACGATCATCTTGTAGTACCGGTCGAGCGTGTCCATCGTCTGGCCGAGCCGCCGGTCGGAGAAGAGCGTGCGGTCGGACAGTCGCTGCTCGGCACCGGCGTCGGTATCCCCGGCGAGAACCTCCAGCCCCGAGGCACAACGGCTGGTGTAGGCGCGCATGCCCAGGTATCCCTGGACGTTGTCGAGGCCGGCGAGCAGGGAGCTCAGGGTCTCGGGCGACTCGCCCTGGATCCGGCTGGACAGGGCGTGCGAGCCGGTGCTGGCGTCGACCGCGAGAATCCGGTCCTCCCGGTAGCGGGCGAGGGTGTGCCCGAGCATGAGCGCGGTCGTGGTCTGCCCGGCACCGCCGGTACATCCCAGCACCACCACCCGGCGGCTGCCGCTGAACACCGCCCTGGCCCGCGCCTCGTCGATCTCCGAGCCGTCCGTACGGCCGCCCCCAGGCCCGATCACCACCTGGGCCAGCCGCCGCCAGCCGCCCGAGGAGTCCCGGCCGACCACCGACTCCACCCGGCGGACCCTGGCCCCCGCCTCGCCGGCCGAGGAGGTGGGCACCGGCACCACGGGGGCCACCGGATCGGCCTTCGCCGCTCCCGAGGGGACCGCGCGGATCGACATGCCGGCACCTGTCTGAACGCCGGTGTCCCCCGGGATGCCGGGACCCGCCTGCGTCCCGGCGGGCCGCTCGGGCGGCCATGCCTTCGCGGTGTCGGCCGCCCGGCCGATCGGTGTGGGCCGCCCCCTGCGGTGCTGGCGCCGGGCGCTCCTGTCGTCCGGCGGGAGTTCGGCCGCCTCAGCGTCACGGCGTCCTGCCGGCGCCGGTCCGACGAACCTGGGCACGAAGGACGGAACGGCCGGGGCGGAGGGCTTCTCCACGGGGTCGGGCACGACGGCCGGCCTCTCGGCGGGTGTCTCCACCCGGGCCGGCTCCGGAGCCGAGGGCGAGGGCGGCGGCACGACCGGGGCCTCGGGACGCTCCCGGACGGGAGAGCGCGAGGCGGGCACGGAGATCTCCGGAGACGCCTCGGGCTCGGGAGAGACAGGCTGCGCGGGCGGGGCGGCGGCGCGCTGGGCCTCGGCGGAGGCGGCGAGCCTGCGCAGCCGCCGCAGCGCCTCGGTGCTGATCGGAGCGGCCGGAGCCTCGGGTGTGTCCGGCGTGCCGGACGTCGCCGGAGTGTCCTCGGCGTCCTCCCGTACGGGAGGACGGTCCTGCCGGGCCTTGGGCCGGTCGGCGGAGCCGTCGGCGGTCGGCCGCGAGGACGGGCCCGGGACCGGCGTATCCGGCAGGGAGGTGACGGTCTCGGCGGGAGCCGGCTCCGGGGGCACGACGGGCAGCGAGGCGCGGGGCACCGCGGACAGGACGGGGACGGCGACCGGGGTCGGCCGGGCGGCCTCGGTCTGGGCGAGGGCCGGGGCGGTGCCCTGACGGAGTGCGCGGGCCTCGCCCCAGGCGACGCGCTCGCGGGCGACCGGGGCGGTGGCGGCGGCGGCCGCCGCGGCGGCCACGGCTGGACGCACCTCGCGCGAGCGTGCGGCGGCGCGCTTGGACTGGGCGTGGCGGGCCTTGCGCGACGCCTTGACCCGGACCGAGGCGGGCTGCGGCGCGGCCCGCCAGACCCGGCCGTTCAGCGCGACCTCGGCGGGCTCGGAGATGGGAGCCATCCGGCACCAGGTGCGCGGCTCGCCCATGTAACGCATCTGCGACTGGATCAGCTCGGTGAGCCGTTTGCTCTCGATCACCGGCCGGGTGGAGAGCCAGGTGACGACACCGGGCGGCACCAGGTAGAGCACGTGCCAGGGGGCCGCGAAGGGCAGGCCGAGCAGGTAGAGCAGGAGCGACCACGGGGCCAGCACTCCCACGAACCCACCGATCCAGACGATCGGGAGCGGCGTCGGCAGCCGTAGGTCGTACAGCTTGTAGAGCCGCTTCTCGATCCTCCAGATATTGGTGTACGTGGGCAGATCCACGTGATCCTCCTCTCCGCCTCTCCTTGTTTGACCGTTTGGAGGCGGTCTCAACCCCCCGAGATGCCCAGTGCGCCCGCGATCGCCTTGGCAGTCACCTCGATGATGTTCGGCACGTAGAAGATCACTCCGATGGCGATCGCCAGGATGATGAACTGAACGAATCTGGTGATCTCACGGGTGAAGAGGAAGAAGAGGGCCACCACCGAGACGATGACGAGGAAGAGCGGTGCGAAGAAACTGCGGAGGAAGTCAGCGAGGCCTTCTGTGTTGACGCCTGCCGGAGGGGCTGTGGGCTGAGCGAACTCCATGGCGCTCAGCAGCATGGTCTTGAGAATCACTTCTTGTCCTCCGTACTCACGATCGCGGCCCCCGGGCGGCGACGGGTCCGCGACGCACTCGCGCGCGAACCCGAACCGGCGGCTCATCGATCAGGGGGGGTCTGCTCACCGTGGACCGGCACCATTCGATCATGCGTTACCTCGCCACAGATCGATACGCACCGCGAATGTCCTTGACGAACCACTTGTCGCCTTGCTTGACCACGGTGAGCAGATAGGCCTGCTCGAGCTTGCCTTCCATCTGGCCGGGATCCGCGGGTTCCGGGTCGGTGGACTGCCTCGCCTTTGACGGCACACCCCACAGGACCGTCGCGGTCACCTCGCGGGCGGCTCCCCCTCCAAGGGGCACGGCGAGCTCTTTGAGCTGCAGGAAGGTGAACGCGCCGCCGAATCCCTCCAGGGTGATCCCGGCGTCGGCGTAACGCTGCAGCGAGCCGGTGTCGCTCGCCGCGTAGGCCTTGAAGAAGTCTTCCAGCGGGGTGCGCAGCTCCTGCTCCACGGCGCGGTCGCGCTCGGGTGCGGTCTTGGGCGGCAGGTTGGCCGCCTTCGGCGCCGGCAGGATGCCCGGACGCCCCGCGACGACGAACCTCTTCGTGGACCGGTCGTGGTAGACGGGCACCGACAGGAGCTGGCGGCGGTTGTCCGACTGGTAGAGGACGGTGACGACCGCGTTGTCCGCGTCCACGACCTCGATCCCGTACGGCTCCACCGCGCCGGCGCTCATCCGGCCGAAACCGTCCCAGCCGAACTGCGGCTCCGTGCCTTCGGGCAGGTAGGGGGCGAGCCGCGACCTTCTCTCCTCAAGGCGGGCCCCGTCGAAGTTCAGGTAGACCTCGGCGAACTGGGTCGCGAAGGCGGACCCCTGGGCGGCGGGGAATCCGCTGTCGGAGACGGGTGCCGCGCCCGAGGGGGCGTTCTGCTGGGTGAAGCGCTCGAAGGGCGCGCGGACCCCGTTCACCACGATGACGACTATCAGCGCCCAGAGCACGGCGCGGCCGGTCCACACCAGCCAGCGACCGCCTCCACCGGACCAGCGGCCACGCGACGTGCCCCGCCCGCGCGCCGGGGCGCGTCCGAGATCGGGGTCGTCGGGGAAGTCCGGGTATGCCGACAGCTCAGGGTCGCCAGCGATCCGGGGATCACGCTGGACCGTCGACCTTCGAGCCATCACGCCTCCGCTCGCGTCAATCCTCGGCCACACGGTGTCGTATCGCCGCCGATCCCGTTGGCCATGGTGACGCACTTACTCTAGCCGCCCCGCCGATTCTTCCAGGAAAGCCACGCCTATGCTGCAGGCATCGTGATGACTGAGCAAACCCGGTCTGGAACCCCGGCGAGACCGGCGATGCCGCCGATGCCCAATGAAAAGCGCATTACCCCTGGCCAGCGCATGGGTCGATTACTCAAACGCCACGCATTGCTAACTAGACGGTCCCCGGACTGTCGCGACCTGCGCATTTAACACGAAATGCGTCACCCAGTGTCACACCCTCCGAAATAGCCCCACCTCCGCGGCCCCTCGTCCGCCTTCGACGCCCTGCCTACCCGACAGAGACAGCGACGGTGTCCTCCTCTTCGGAGGTGGCCACCGAGGCCGTACGCCACAGGGACACCGCCAGCCAGAGAGCCCCCGCCGCGATCAGCGCGCCGTGCGCGATCCTGAGTGCCGGGGTGCCGAAGAACTGCGGGAGGAAGAGGGCGAAACCGAGAGCGAGCGGGACCCCGCTCCACCTGGGCAGGGTGCCGGACCGCCGGACGGCGGCGGCGGCCAGGATCGAACCGGCTGCCAGCAGCAGGAGCCCGGCGATGAACATGGCGCCCGAGACCACCCCAAGACGGATCACGCCGGCCAGTTCCAGTAGCCCGGGATCCTGCTCCTGCAGGGCTCGCTGCGCGAGGGCGTTCAGCCCGAAGACCTCGGCTCCGTAGTACGGCAGGGTGAGCCCCACCCCTATCCAGGTCACCACGACCGCGCCCGAGGCGAGCCGGTCCCTCAGCACGGTGCGCAGGCCCAGCAGGCCCAGGGTGAGGAGGATGAAACCGCCCACCGCGAACAGGTGCGCCGCGATCCAGGCGCCGGACGCCATCGCCTCCGCACCGCGCAGCGTCGTCTCGTCGGAGTACGGCCGAACCACCGGATACAGCAGGAAGAGGGCGCCGGCCATCGCGAAGGACAGGGCGCTCAGCCGTGCCCGGCCGGTGAGAGGGGGGAAACTGCCGGCGTTCACGAGGCTCTCCGAATCACAGGTGGGAGAGGCACTCGACCCGATCAGAACGGTGCCCCAATTCGAGAGCAATGCTCTTTTATATGAGCAGCGATGTCAAGAGCAGTGCTCTCTTTTTGGAGTAGAGCTCTTAGATGATCGGCTGGGCGGCCCGAGAAGAAGAGCGGTGGCCGACGTACGGATCGCCGGCCCACCGGAGAGCGCCACCTGAAAAGCACCCGCGCCGGCGAGGTGACGACAGAGGCGGGGTGAAAACACCTCGGGCCAAGGAGACGGGAGGTCTCCTTGGCCCGGGGAACGCGGATCGGTCAGACGTTGAAGCGGAACTCCACCACGTCGCCGTCGCGCATGACGTAGTCCTTGCCCTCGATGCGGGCCTTGCCGGCCTGGCGGGCGGCGGCGATGGAGCCGGTCTCCACCAGCTCGTCGAAGGAGACGATCTCGGCCTTGATGAAGCCGCGCTGGAAGTCGGTGTGGATGACCCCGGCCGCCTCGGGGGCGGTGGCGCCCTTGGAGATCGTCCAGGCCCTGGTCTCCTTGGGGCCGGCGGTCAGGTAGGTCTGCAGGCCCAGGGTCTCGAAACCCACCCTGGCCAGCTGGGCCAGGCCCGACTCCTCCTGGCCGACGGACTGCAGGAGCTCCAGCGCCTCGGAGTCGTCGAGCTCGACGAGCTCGGACTCGATCTTCGCGTCGAGGAAGACGGCCTCGGCCGGTGCGACGAGCGCCGAGAGCCGGGCCCTGAGCTCCTCGTCCACCAGCTCGTCCGCGTCGAGGTTGAAGACGTACAGGAAGGGCTTGGCGGTCAGCAGGTGCAGCTCGCGCAGGTCCTTCGGGTCGATCCCGGCACCGGAGGCTCCGGCGTACAGGGTGGTGCCGCCGTCGAGGAGCTTGAAGGCCACCTCCGCCGCGTCCAGCACGGACTTGCGGTCCTTGTTGGTCCGAGACTCCTTCTGGAGGCGGGGAATCGCCTTCTCCAGGGTCTGCAGGTCGGCGAGGATCAGCTCGGTGTTGATCGTCTCGATGTCGCGCCCGGGGGCGACGCCGCCGTCCACGTGGGTCACGTCGGGGTCGTTGAAGACCCGGATGACCTGGCAGATCGCATCGGTGTCGCGGATGTTGGCGAGGAACTGGTTACCCCGCCCCTGTCCCTCCGAGGCGCCGCGGACCAGCCCGGCGATGTCCACGAACTCCACCTTCGCCGGCAGGATCTTCGCGGACCCGAAGATCTCGGCCAGCTTCTCAAGACGTGGGTCGGGAACGCCGACGATGCCCACGTTGGGCTCGATGGTGGCGAACGGGTAGTTCGCCGCCAGGGCGTTGGCGGTCTTCGTCAGCGCGTTGAAAAGCGTTGACTTGCCGACGTTGGGCAATCCGACGATGCCGATGCTCAGGCTCACGTGAGCCGAGTTTACGCGGAATGACCCACTGCTACCTGCCACGGGCAGGTCACAGGGTGGTGGACATCCCGTTCAGGCGCCCGCCGCCGATGGTTCGGCACCGATCGGAGCCGTCCAGGTGACTCTCCCCGGTTCGGCCAGGTTCGGACACGATTCCGCAACTCCCCGTCCGGCCCCGGGCGCCTTCGGAAGGCGTGTCGGCGCGCCAGGAGTGACCGGGCCTGGAATCATGCCGGGGTGGACGTCATGGCGCTCTCCTTCCAGCTCGCGGTGGGCCTCGCCGCGGGGCTCGCGATCGGCTTCCTGCTGGGCCGGGCGCGCGCCTCCTCGGGAGCCGCCGACGTCATCGCGCGTCTGGCCGACGCCGAGGCCCGCGCGAAGATCGCCGAGGAGAAGGTCGTCTACATCGAGGAGCAGCTCTCCGAGCGGTTCCAGGCCCTGTCGAGCCGGGCGCTCGACGTCAACAACCTGCGGTTCCTGGAGCTGGCCGAGACGAGGCTGGCCGCCAACCGGGCCGAGGCGGCCGGTGAGCTGGAGCAGCGCAAGCAGGCGGTCGAGCACCTGATCGAGCCGTTGAAGGACACCCTGGCCCGCGTCGAGACACAGCTGCGCGACACGCAGACGGGCCAGCGGGCCGCCCACGCGGAGCTGGCCAGGCACATCGACGTCGTCCGCGAGAGCAACGAGCAGCTCCGCGCCCAGACGGGCTCCCTGGTACGGGCCCTGCAACGCCCCGAGGCCCGGGGCCGATGGGGAGAGCTCCAGCTCCGCAGGGTCGCCGAGATCGCCGGGATGCAGCGGTTCTGCGACTTCGACGAGCAGGTGAGCGTCACCACGCCGGACGGCGTGCTACGGCCCGACATGGTGGTACGGCTGGCCGGCGGCAAGAACATCGTGGTCGACTCCAAGGTCTCCCTCGCCGCCTACCTGGAGGCCGCCGAGTCGGCCGACCCCGACCACCAGTCGGCCCGGCTCGACTCCCACTCCCGTCACGTGCGCGAGCACGTGGACCGGCTGGCTTCCAAGACCTACTGGCAGGCGTTCAGCCCGGCACCGGAGTTCATGGTGCTGTTCATCCCCGGCGAGGCCTTCCTCGCCCCGGCGCTGGAGCGCGACCCCGCCCTGCTGGAGTACGCCATGCGGCGGCGGGTCCACATCGCCACCCCCACCACGCTGATCACCATGCTCCGCACCGCGCAGTACGCCTGGCAGCAGGCCGCGCTCAGCGAGAACGCGCGGGCGATCTTCGAGGTCGGCAAGGAGCTGTACGAGCGGCTGAGCAGCATGGGGCGTAACGTCGACGCTCTGGGCCGCTCGCTGAACCGGGCCGTGGAGTCGTACAACAGGACTGTCGGCTCGCTGGAGACCCGGGTGCTGGTGAGCGCGCGCAAACTAAACGATCTGGGACTGGTCGAGGCCGATCTGGACAGGCCGCAGGCGATCGAGGACCTGCCACGCGCGCTGACCTCGCCGGAACTGCTCGCGGAAGAGGAGCCAAGCTCGCCTCTCGTATCCCGCCTGAACGGTAGGTTGGCCAACGACCTGCCCTGAAACTGTTCTCCCAAGGCGCCGACGGCCGGACACTGGAGGCGACGGAGTTGACGACGTGGGGGCCGAGGTCATGGGGGGCCAGTGGTGGACGAGCGAGGCGGCGTACAGCCGGCCGGCGGGGTGATCGTATGAGTGAACTTGGCCGGGCCACCGGCGGCATCCGGCTGACCGTCCGGGGCGCGCTGGCCCTCGTGCTGGCGTCCACGCTGGTGGGCAGCGTGCTGCAGGCGCTGTTCGGGGTGGCGGCGCTGACCGGGGCGGCGTTCGTGGCCGGCTGCGTGGCCGCGGCGGTGCTGGTGAACCGCAGGGACCTGCTGTCGCTGGTGGTCTCTCCGCCCCTGGTCTTCTTCGTGACCACCGTGCTCATCGAGGCGGTCCGTTCCCTGTTCGCGCCCACGCCCATCCAGGCCTTCGGCCTGGGCATGTACACCGCGCTCTCGCAGGGCGCCCCGTGGCTGTTCGGCGGCTCGCTCCTGGTGCTGGTCATCGCCTGGCGCCGCGGTCTGACCCGCTGCGTCCGTGAGCTGCGCGACGAGCTCAGGGTCGGCAAGGCCTCCGTTCCCGCGCCGAGGAGCGGCGACTCCGCCTTCGCCCCCGAGCCCGAGGGGTACTTCGAGCCCAAGGTGTACGGCACGCCGCGCGAGGGCTCGTAACCGCCGGGCAGGAGATCCCACAACCGGCCATGGCCGGCCGCAACGGGCCGGGGCGGCATCATGCCCGTAGCGGCGGCGGCACTCCGCGAACAGCGGGGCGGTCAGACCGTGGCGCGCAGGTCCTTGCGCAGCTCGTGCGGGAGCGCGAAGCGCACGCTCTCCTGGACGGACTCGACCTCTTCGACGTCCTCGAAGCCATGCCCGGCGAGGCGGGCCAGGACTTCGGTGACGAGCTCCTCCGGCACCGAGGCGCCGCTCGTCACGCCGACCGTGGTGACACCGTCGAGCCAGGCGTCCTCGATGAGCGAGGCGTCGTCGACGAGGTAGGAGGCGTCGGCCCCGTGGTCGAGGGCGACCTCGACCAGCCGCTTGGAGTTGGAGGAGTTCTCCGAGCCGACCACGATGACCAGCTCCGCCTGTGCGGCGATCTCCTTGACGGCGACCTGGCGGTTCTGGGTGGCGTAGCAGATGTCGTCGCTCGGCGGGTCGATCAGGTTCGGGAAGCGCTCCTTGAGCCGGGAGACCGTCTCGACCGTCTCGTCCACGGAGAGCGTGGTCTGCGACAGCCAGACCAGCCGCTCGGGGTCCTTGACCCGCACGGTGCCGACCGACTCCAGACCGTCGACGAGCTGGATGTGGTCGGGTGCCTCGCCCGCGGTGCCCTCGACCTCCTCGTGACCCTCGTGGCCGATGAGGAGGATGTCGTAGTCCTGGGAGGCGAAGCGCCTGGCCTCGTTGTGCACCTTGGTCACCAGCGGGCAGGTGGCGTCGATCGTCTTGAGACTGCGCCGGGCGGCCTCCTGATGGACCGCCGGTGAGACACCGTGGGCGGAGAAGACCACGATGGCCCCCTCGGGCACCTGCTCGGTCTCCTCGACGAAGATCGCTCCGCGCGCCTCCAGCGTCTTGACCACGTGGGTGTTGTGGACGATCTGCTTACGGACGTAGATCGGGGCACCGTACTGTTCCAGCGCCTTCTCCACGGCCTGCACGGCGCGATCGACCCCCGCGCAGTAACCGCGGGGCTTCGCCACCAGTACGCGTCGGGTCGCGGAGGTCTTGGAAGTCATGCTCTTATGCTACGTGGAGACGCCCGCGAGACAGCCCATACGTCCCACAAGCTCATGCGGCACAGTCTTGCCACACTAGCCTTTCTCGATACAGACCTCCCAGGGAGACGATATGTCAGTCCCCGACATGATCCGCAATGTCACACAGAAGGCAAAAGACCTGCCGCTGCACATGCTGCAGTCCGCGCTGAGCGGGGTGGGCCAGGCCCTGCTCCTCGGCGACCGCGTACGGTCCAAGATCAAGGGTACCTCCGGCCAGGGAGAAGAGCCCGACGGGTCCCGCGAGACGGTCGGCGACCAGTTGGCGGAGACCGCTGAGAAGGCCACGGAGCAGGTGGAGAAGCCCGCCCGCCGCGCGCCCGTCATCTTCGCGCCGCGCCCGGAGAAGGCCGCGGACAAGGCGACCGCCGCCGAGAGCAACGGCGCCAGGACCACCCGCGAGCCGGTCATCTTCAGCCCCGCCAAGCCCAAGGCGGCGGAGCCCGCCGCCACCGAGGCCAAGACCGAGGCCGTCGAGACCCCGGCCGCCACCGAGGCGCCGGCCCCCGCCCCGGAGGCCAAGGCCGCCGAGCCCAAGCCCGCCGAGGCCCCCGTCGCGGAGCCCTCCACCACGGAGGCCCAGGCCGCCACCGAGGCAGCGGCCGCCAAGACCCCGGCCGTTGTCGAGCCGGAGACCGCGGAGACCCCCGCCGCCGTCGAGCCCGAGGTCGCGGAGGCCCCCGCCACCGAGGCGAAGACCGTGGAAACCCCGGCCACCGTCGAACCGGAGGCCGCCGAAACCCCCGCCGCCACCGTCGAGCCCGAGGTCGCGGAGGCCCCCGCCGCCGAAACGAAGGTCGTGGAAACCCCGGTCGCCGAGGCCCCCGCGGCGAAGAAGCCCAGGGCCACCCGGGCCAAGGCCAAGGCCGCCGAGTCCGTGGAGTCCGAGGCCGCCGCCCCCAAGGCCGCCCCGAAGGCCAGGACGACCAGGGCACGCAAGACCGTCAAGGCCGCCGCCCCGGCGACCCCGGTGGCGGAGAGCGACGCCCCCGTCGAGACGCCCGCGGCGGTGCAGGTCGAGGTGACCGAGACCAGGGTCGCGGCGGTCGAGGTGACCGAGCCGCTGCCCGGCTACGCGGAGCTGACCGTCGCGTCGCTGCGGGCGCGGATGCGCGGCAGGACGTCCGAGCAGATTCAGGAGCTGCTCGCCTACGAGCGCGCCACCGCGGGCCGCGAGGCCGTCGTACGGATGTACGAGAACCGCCTGGCCAAGCTGGCGGCCGCGGAATAGTCGCCTCCGGCGCGTAGGCTCCCGGCCATGAGCTCGAACACCACCCCTGAGCAGCCCCTCCCGGTTCGCACGGTGTTGCAGATGGTCGGCGGCTGGATCGGCAAGCTCGGCACCGTCTGGGTCGAGGGACAGATCACCGAGCTGACCGCCCGAGGCGGCACGGTGTTCCTGACGTTGCGTGACCCGGTGGCCAATGTGTCGGCCCGGATCACCTGCCCGCGTGGTGTCTACGAGGCGACCGTCCCCCGGCCGGTCGACGGCGCGAGGATCGTGGCCCACCTGAAGCCCGATTTCTGGGTCAACAAGGGCTCGTTCGCGTTCACCGCGCTGGAGATGCGGCCGGTCGGGGTGGGCGAGCTGCTGGCGCGGCTGGAGCGGTTGCGCCGGTTGCTCGCCTCCGAGGGGCTCTTCGGCGTCGACAGGAAACGGCGGCTGCCGTTCCTGCCGGGCGCGGTCGGCCTGATCTGCGGCCGGGACTCGGCCGCCGAGCGCGACGTGCTGGAGAACTCGCGGCGCCGCTGGCCGGCGGTCCGGTTCAAGGTCGAGCCGGTGGCCGTGCAGGGGCCGTACGCGGTCGGTGAGGTCATCGAGGCGCTGCGCAAGTTCGACGCCGACACCGAGGTCGACGTCATCGTGGTCGCGCGGGGCGGCGGGTCGATGGAGGACCTGCTGCCCTTCTCCGACGAGGCGCTCGTCCGGGCGGTCGCGGCCTGCCGCACGCCCGTGGTCAGCGCGATCGGCCACGAGCAGGACAACCCGCTGCTCGACCTGGTCGCCGACGTGCGCGCGTCCACGCCCACGGACGCGGCGAAGAAGGTGGTGCCGGACGTCGGCGAGCAGATGACGCTGATCCGTCAGCTCAGGGACCGGGGCCGCAGGGTGGTGGGCGGCTGGCTGGACCGCGAGACGGCCTGGCTGGCCGCGGCCCGCTCCCGGCCCTCCCTCGCGGACCCGGTGCGTGAGATCGAGCGCAGGGCCGAGCAGGCCGAGCAGCTCAGGGACCGGGCACGACGTTCCCTCACCGGTTCCCTGGACCGCGCCGCCGATTCGCTGGAGCACCTGCGCGCCCGCCTGGTCTCGCTCTCTCCGGCCGCCACGCTGGAGCGCGGCTACGCGATCGTGCAGCGCCCCTCGGGCGATGTCGTACGGCTCGCGAGCGAGGTCTCCCCCGGCGACGAGCTGACCGTGCGCTTCCCCGACGACCGGGTGCGGGTCAGGAGTGATCCCGCCAGGTGAGCGAGGGGTAGCCGTCGTCGACGAACCCCAGCCGCCGGTAGAGCGACTCGGCGTCCGAGGTGGCGTGCAGGTCGACCCTGCGGATCCCGCTGTCGCGGTACCACTCCAGGAGGGCCCCCATGATGGCCCGGCCATGCCCCCTGCGCCGGTGGCGCGGGTCGGTGGTCATGCCCTGGATGTAGCCGTAGCGGCCGTCGGGAAGGCTGGGTCCGGGAAAGCGGTCGAAGATGAGGCCGATCCCGCAGGCCGCCAGCCCCTTTTCCGGGGAGTCCACCACGTAGACGGCGGTGTCGAGGCTGCCCAGCCGCTCTTCGAGGCTCTCTGCGTAGGCCTGCTGCCACTCCTCCTCGATGGGAAGGTTGCCGTCCCTTGCCATCCGGTCGGCCAGGATCTCACGGAGGCGCACCAGCTCGGGGATGTCCCTGGTGGTCGCGTCACGAACGTTCACCTGGGCATTCTTCCAGCCGTACTACCCTGCGGAGCGACCGGGGAGGTGCCTTGTCGATCACGCCGTCGCGGGGAGGCGCCGCGACTCCCGGTACGGCACGGCGTCACCGGGTGGGCGTCACGATCTAAGGTGGGGTGCGTGGCCGATGAGAAGAGACCGTCGTACGAGCAGGCGCGCGAGGAGCTGACCGAGGTGGTCCGCAGCCTCGAGGCGGGCGGGCTCACCCTGGAACAGTCGATCGAGCTCTGGGAGCGCGGCGAGAAGCTGGCCGCGGTCTGCGAGGAGTGGCTTCAGGGTGCCCGGGTGAAGCTCGCGGCCGCCATGGCCCAGCGGCGGCACTCCGACCCGGCCGGAGAGACACCCTTCTAGGCCCTGTCCTGCGGATCTTTTGCCTACTGCGGTCGGTCAGGCGGCGCCTCGCCGCGTTGTCGTCGGTCACCGCAGCACGCTGCGGCTCCCTCCT
>NZ_JBEOZN010000028.1:0-82431 GCF_040298085.1 Streptosporangium sp. NPDC001681
CCCTCCCGGCCCGGGGCGGTTTTGCCGGGGCCCCCGCATGGTCTCCCGGGGGGGCTAAAGACGCCACACCCCGCGATGGGCCCCCCCCGCCCGCGGGCCCCCCTTCTGTGTGGCGGTGGAGGTGGGATTTGAACCCACGGATAGGTTGCCCCATCACACGCTTTCGAGGCGTGCGCCCTCGGCCACTAGGCGACTCCACCGCGGAGCAGCCTACCGGATAACCGCTATTGCTCGCGCATCCGGCGAGCAGTGAAGAACTCGGTGAGAACCGCCGCGCAGTCATCGGCCAGGACACCTCGCAGCACCTCGGGCCGATGGTTGAGGCGGCGGTCCCTGAGCACGTCCCAGAGCGACCCCGCCGCTCCGCCCTTGGGATCGACGGCGCCGTAGACGACGCGATCGACCCGGGCGAGCACGGCGGCTCCCGCGCACATGGTGCAGGGCTCCAGGGTGACCACCAACGTGCAGCCGGTCAGCCGCCACCGCCCACACGCCTTCGCGGCCTGCCTCAGGGCGAGCATCTCGGCGTGTGCGGTGGGGTCGGCCGAGGCCTCCCTGTCGTTTCCCGCACGCCCCAGCACGGAGCCGTCCGGGCCGACGACCACCGCACCGACGGGCACCTCGCCGCGGGCTCCGGCTTCGGCGGCCTGCGCCAGGGCGAGCCTCATCTCCCCGACGTAGTCCGTCAACGCAACCGGTCGAGCTCGTCGGCGAAGGCCAGCCGCTCGGCGATCACCGAGAGCGTGTCCCCGGGGAGCGCGCCCTCCTCCATGCTGAGCTCGACGAGCTCGTCGGAACTCAGCCCGAGGTCGTCCAGCAACTCGAAGTCGCCCGCCGGCCGCACGCCCAGGTCGGGTGTGTCCTTGTCGACCGCCACCCCGGCAAGCTCGGCGAAGAGCTCACCGAGGCCGTCGGAGAGCCCCGCGTGGGCGTCGGACAGGAAGGTGCGTGGCTCCAGGTCGCCCTGGTATCGGACGATCGCGAACCATTCGTCCTCCACCTCCACACACAGAAGAGCAAGCTCGTCGCCGTTGAGCCCCAGATGCTCCTGAACGGCGTCGCCGAGATCGTCGACGATCTCGGCCTCACTGAGGTCGACCTCCGCGCCTTTCCAACCGTCCGGCGTACGGACGAAGGCCGCGGAGAAAACACTGTTACGGGGTGGTCTGGAGGGCATGGCCGATCTCCCGAGGTCAGCCGAACACAGAGTCGATGGCGCGTTCGAACGGCTCGGAGAATCCCAGCCGCGCGGCGATGCTGGACAGGACGTCCTCCGGCAGGAGGTCGATGTCGCCAGAAAGGATGCCGAGCTCCATCTCGTCGAGCCCCAGGTCCGCGAAGATCGACAGGTCCCCCGCGGGGAGCGCCGTCTCCTCGTCCTGAAGAATCGCGTCGAGTTCGTCCTCGTCGGGAACCGGCACGTCCAGGTATTCCAGCGCCTGCCGGGCGAGCGGGAAATCCCAGGACGCGGCGATGTCGGACAGGAAGACCTCGACCCTCTCGCCGAACACCCGTAGCGCCACGAAGAACTCATCCCCAACGGCGACCAGGCCAATCGTGCCGTTCATGCTCGGCTGCTGGCGCAGGGCGTGGATGAGGCCGTCGAGGTCGGAGGTGAGTGCCACGGGGAGCGTCTCCGCCTCCCAGCCGTCGTCCTCACGGTAGATCACGATGGCAAAGTCCAGCGAGTCTTCGTCTGACATGGCCATCCCCACCGAATGCTTTCTCTACGGAGGTCAATGCTTTCAGAAGCGGGACACGGAGGTGGGCCTCTCCGACCAAATTGTGATCAAATCCGAGTGAGCGGGTGATGTCGAACAGGTGCCGCCCGCCCTCCCCCGGCTTATCGCCTGCCGAGTGCCCAGGATATCTTTGGCCACCATGGAAACCCTGGTCGTCGACCATCCCCTGGTGGCCCACAAGCTGACCGTGCTGCGGGACGCCGGCACGGACTCCCCCACTTTCCGGCGTCTCGCCGACGAGTTGGTGACCCTGCTGGCCTACGAGGCGACCAGGCACGTCCGCGTCACCGAGTGGTCGGTGCAGACGCCCGTGGCTCTCGCCAAGGGCGTGCGGCTGGCACAGCCCTGCCCGCTGGTGGTCCCGATCCTGCGCGCGGGACTGGGGATGCTGGAGGGCATGACCCGGCTACTGCCCACGGCCGAGGTCGGTTTCCTCGGGATGATCCGCAACGAGTCCACGCTCCAGGCGGAGACCTATGCCACCCGGCTACCCGACGACCTCTCCGGCCGTCAGGTCTACGTGGTGGACCCGATGCTGGCCACCGGCGGCACCCTCGCCGCCGCGATCCAGTTCCTCTTCGACCGGGGCGCCGACGACGTGACCGCGCTCTGCCTGCTGGCCGCCCCCGAGGGCATCGCCCACATGGACGAGGTCTTCAACGGCAGCGGCAAGCCGATCCGCCTGGTGACCGCGGCCCTGGACGAGCGTCTGAACGAGCACGGCTACATCGTCCCCGGGCTGGGCGACGCCGGAGACCGCCTCTACGGCGTCGTCTGAGCACTCTCCCCGGCATCGCCGCCGGCCCGAAGGTTCCGGGATTTCAGAGCCATCCTTTTCCCTTGAAGGATGGTTCTTCTACTCGCCGACCGTTACACAACGCGGTCGAGTGGGTACGAAGAGTCGCGAAGACATCTCTTCTGTGTCCCCGGTCCGCCGAGGCCGCGGGCGCACACCAGGGAGAACCATGAGCGAGCGAATCATCCCGGACACCGAACCCGACCCTTACGCGGACTTCAGCGCCGCGCTCAGGGACGAGTTCTCCGAGATCCATCCGGCGACCACGGTGACCCGCTGCATAGAGGCGGCTCACTACGGAGCGCTGGAGGTCGTCGGCCACGCCCATCCGACGCTGGTCGAGCGGATCGCCCGCAAGCACCTCGAGGTCCTCGCACTGGTCGCGAGCGAACGCGGGTGACGGGTCATGAGGGGCGCGGATGTCCGGGGGGTGTGCCCCACGGGGCCCTCGCGCAGGATCCTCGCGACGCGTACGAGACCGAATGAGCCGATGCGCTTTACCGCGGCATGGCCCTGGGTAATGTATATGGCGGGTGCAGTGGGTGAGTGGTAGTGGGAGGCCAACGTGCAGGTCAAGAAAGTCCTATCGTATAGCGCTGTCGGTTTTGTGGCGTTTTTCCTGTTCACCCGACCAGGTGACGCAGCCAACGCCGTAAGGGGTGCCATGGACACGGTTTACACGGCGGCCGATTCTCTGGCCCAATTCGTCTCACATCTGTCATGAGGCTCGTGACCCACGGGGACTCCGCCCCCTCGTCGGTCAACCGCTACCTACTCCCCCACGAACACCAGGTCATCATGGTGCGGCGCCACCCGGCCGTGCTGCTTCGCGCGGTCGCCGAGGTTTTCGGCGGCCTGATCCTCGCCGGACTGCTGAGCAAGTGGTTCGGCGACCAGGGCGGCGGTGGCGTGCTCGTCATCGTCTGGTGGGCCTGGCTGCTGTTGTTGATCCGCTTCGTCTGGAAGGTCGCGGAGTGGTCGGTCGACTACTTCGTCGTCACCTCCAAGCGCATGCTGCTCACCACCGGCTTGATCACCCGCAAGGTCGACATGATGCCGCTCGGCAAAGTGACCGACATGAGCTTCCAGCGCTCGATCCTCGGCCGCATGCTGGGCTACGGCGAGTTCGTTCTGGAGTCGGCCGGTCAGGACCAGGCTCTGTCGAGGGTCAATTACATTCCATACCCGGAGACCCTCTACCTGGAGGTCTGCCAGATGCTCTTCCCAGGGGGCAATGATTCGGATGATTAGCGCCTTATGTCCATATTGACAGCAATGACATAGTGGCTGCCCACACTCCCCGGTGAGGATTTTTCACGCGGGGTTACCCGATTCGACTGCTTCATGCAATCATGGCGGGAACATTGACCATCCCCCGCCCTGAGAGATCAGATGCCGAGTCAGGGAACCATCGGTGACCGCGTCCGCGGACTGCGACTGAGTAGGCGCATGTCCCAGGCCCAGCTGGCAGGGCCCGACCTTTCCGACAGCTACGTCTCCCTCATCGAGTCCGGCAAGCGGACGCCGACCCCCGTGGTCGCCCGCCTGCTGGCCGAGCGACTGGGGTGCACCACCGAGTTCCTGCTGCACGGGATCGAGCCGCGCCAGCGCATCGACACCGAGCTTGGCCTGCGCCACGCGGAGTTGGAGCTTCTGCACGGCGACCCGTCCGTCGCGGCGGACCGTTTCGGTGAGATCGTCAAGGTCGCCGGCGAGGAGAACGCGATGCTGGCCGCGCACGCGCGACTCGGCCGCGCACGCGCACTGGAGGCCCAGGGCAGGGTCGGTCCGGCCTTGGAGGCGTTCGAGCGACTCCGCCGTGAGGCGGCCGCCCACCCCGAGCGCCTGGCCGACCTGCCGCTGACGGTGGCGCTGAGCCGCTGCTACCAGCGTGCCGGAGACACCCCTCGCTCGCGCGACCTGGCCGCCCACGCGCTCAGCGAGGTCAACCGGCTCCCCCTGTCGCAGGGCGAGATCGCCGTCGAACTGGCCGCCTCCCTGATGGAGACCGAAACCCCCCGCGGGCCCGGCTCGCAGGGCATGTCCTACGTCCGGCACGTCCTGTCGACCAATGGCGTCCCCACCGCGGTCAACCGCACCGCGGAGATCCACGCCCTCTGGCGAGCGAGTGTCGCGGCCTCCGGCAGAGAGGACTCGGCGCTGGCCGTCCGCCTCGCCGACGACGCGATCGCGACCGGGCGCCCGGCGCGGATGGCGTCGCAGCTCGCCCTCATCGCGATGGACTGGGCACGTCTCGCCGCCTCCACGGGCGGCGAGTCACTCGACGAGGCCCACAAGCTCGCGACCAGCGCCGGCAAGGTCTTCGCGGCGTTCCCCGAGCGTATCCACGAGCACATCAGGAGCATCGTCGTGCTCGCCCAGGTCCGGCTGGCGACCGGCGACGCTCAGGGCGCGGCGGATCTGGCCGGAACCGCCCTCGACATGCCGGGCGGCCAGGCGGGCGCCATCGGGGCGACCGCGCAGCTGGTTCTCGCCCGGACCGCGCTGGCCCGCGGCCGGAGCGACGTCACGGCCGCCCTGGACACCGCCAAGCGGCTGCTGAACGGCGTCCGGTACGAGCTCTCCGGCCCTGACCGGGGGACCGCGCGGGTCTGGCGTGACCTCGGAGACCTGTACGGCCAGGTCGGTGCGCGTGATGACCAGGCCAGCGCGTATCGTAGGGCTCTCGAAACCGCTGGGGTGCGCGACGCGCTGGTGGGCGTGACCGTCGACTCGGCTCTGGTCCGGTAAGACCGGTTTCGCTAAGGGAGTTCCAGATTTGTTTTCGCACCTCTGGAATAACTAGGGTCTACCAGTCATTGATTCATAGGATGATTGGTTTCTCCGGAGGAGGCGGACGGTGAGTCTGCGTACGGCGCAGCGAGCATCCCTCGTCGACCAAGTGATCGATCAACTCAAGGAGCAGATCACTTCTAACTCCTGGCAGATGCACGCGAAGATTCCTACCGAGACCGTACTCGCCGAACAACTCGGGGTCGGTCGCAACACCGTGCGCGAGGCGGTGCGGGCGCTCACACACGCCGGCCTGCTGGAGTGTCGCCAGGGTGACGGGACGTACGTTCGCGCCACGAGCGAGCTCTCCGGGGCCATGCTGCGGCGGCTACGCTCCGCCGAACAGCTTGAGATCCTGGAGGTGCGGCGTGCGCTGGAGGTGGAGGCCGCCAGGCTCGCCGCGACCAGACGCACCGATGCCGACATCGCCGCGATCGAGGCGGCGCTGACCGAGCGGGACAACGCCTGGGAACTGGGCGAACCCAACGCGTTCGTCGAGGCCGACCTGGCCTTCCACATCGCGGTGGTCCGTGCCACCCACAACCTGGTGCTGACCGAGCTTTACGAGGACTTCTCAGCGGCGCTGCGCGCCAGCATCACCGCCGCGGGCACCTCGCTGAGCAGCACCCTGAACACCACCTACATCCCGCACGACGCCATCGCCCGCGCCATCGCGGCCGGTGACGCCGCCGCCGCCGAACACGCGGGACACGCGTGCATGGAGCACATCCTGATCGCCCTGACCGAGGAACAGGAACTCTCCGCCTGACCCCTCCTTCCCATGACCTCTCACAGTGCGGGGCCGCACTGTGAGAGGACCCCTGGGCAGCGAGACGGCCGACGCGGGAAACGTCCCGGCTCCGTGCCCAGGGCCCCGGTGCGCCGGGCATGGAGGCGTTCAGGTCAGGCGCAGGGACATCACCAGGTAGCGGAAGGCGGGGTCGGCATCGCCGGGAACCTCGGTGATGAGAGCCGGGCGGCTCGGCGACTCCATGTTGAGCCGGACGAACTCGGTCTCGACACCGTTCAGGCCGTCGAGCAGGAAGTGGGACTGGAAGGCGATCTGGATGTCGTCACCGGACAACTCGGCGTCGACGACCTCGGTGCCGCGGCCGATGTCACCGCCACCCGCCTGGATGAGAACCTGCCCCTGGCCGAAGGAGAGCCGGATCGGGGTGTTGCGCTCGGCGACCAGCGCGACCCGCTTGATCGCGTCGACGAACGGGGCCACCCGCAGGTCGGCCCGGATCGACCAGTCGTCGGTCAGCCGCGCGCGGTAGTCGATGAACTGCTCGTCGAGCAGGCGGACGGTGGTGGCCCTGCCCACGCTCTCGAAGCCGGCGATGCCCTCACCCAGCGCCACGGAGACCTCGCCGCCGCGCAACGATCTGGCCACCTCGACGAGCACCCGCGCGGGCACCATGGCGGCGGCCGCGGTGCCCGGCCGCTCGGGGCGCCAGCCGAACTCCCTGGCCGCGATGCGGTAGCGATCGGTGGCGGCCAGGGTCACGTCGTCGCCGGAGATGTCGACCCGGATGCCGGTCAACATGGGGAGGGTCTCGTCGCGGCTGGCCGCCGGAGCCACCTGGCCGACCGCGGTCGCGAAGATCCCGCCGCCCACGGCGCCGATCTTGGGGGGCATCTCGGGGAGGGAGGGGAAATCCTCAACCGGCATGGTCAACAGGCCGAACTCCGCGCTGCCGCAGGTCAGAACCGCCTCGGAACCGCTGCCGACGACCTCCACCACGTCGCCGGGCAGGCTGCGGGTGATCTCCGCGAGAATCCGGCCCGGAATCAGTGCCCTGCCGGGCTCCGCCACGACAGCCTCGATCGAGACGCGGGCGGAGACGTCGTAGTCGAAGACCGACAGCACGAGATCGTCCCCGTCGGCCTCCAGAAGCAGCCCGGAGAGCACGGGAATGGCCGGTCGGTTCGGCAGCACCCGGGCCACCCAGGCCACCGCGTCGGCCAGGACATCACGGTTAACCCGGAACTTCACCTGATCATCCCTTCGTCCTGAACAGCACCGCCACGTGCGGAAACCGTCCTTCAGCACGTTATCCGCTAGGACCGACAGAACAGGGTCCGGGCCTGGGAAAGTCAGCCCCGGGCCGCGTTGAGATAGGTCAGGACGGCGAGCACGCGGCGGTTGTCGTCATCGGAGGGGACAAGGTCAAGCTTGGCGAAGATACTCGCCGTGTGCTTGCCCACCGCGCTCTCGCTGAGGAACAGGCGCTGGGAGATGGCCGCGTTGGAGCGGCCCTCGGCCATCAGCTCCAGCACCTCGCGCTCGCGCGGGGTCAGCGCGCCGAGCGGCTGGTGACGGACGGTGCTGGCCAGCAGCTTGGCGATCACCTCCGGGTCCATCGCGGTGCCTCCCGCGGCGACCCGGCGGACCCCGTCGACGAACTGTTCGGCGTTGAAGACCCGGTCCTTGAGGAGGTAACCGACCGCCCCCGAGCCGTCGGCCAGCAGTTCGCGCGCGTACAGCTGCTCGACATGCTGGGACAGGACGAGCACCGGCAGGCCGGGGACGGCCCTGCGCGCTGCCAGCGCCGCCTGGAGCCCCTCGTCGGTGAACGTGGGCGGGAGGCGCACGTCGACCACCGCCACGTCGGGCCGGAGCTCGATCAGCGCCTTCAGCAGCTCGGGTCCGGATTCCACCGCCGCCACGACCTCGAAGTCGTGCGCCTGGAGCAGGTGGACCAGACCGTCCCGCAGGAGGTAGAGGTCCTCGGCGATGACGACTCTAAGGCTCATCGGCCCAACCATAGGCGGGCCGGCACGACCTCCGCCAGCCGGCGCCGGCTGGAGTGCATGGCGGGGATGATCATGCCCGCGGCGTACATGGAGAGGCCCAGAGCGATGTTGAAGACGATCAGCGGCCACTGCAGGGGCTCAGGCAGGTAGAGCGCGAGGAACCAGCTGAGGTGCTCGGTGTCGATGATCTTCATGACCATCGTCACCAGCCCCTGCGGGAAGAGCGGTAGCCAGCCGAGCCCCCAGCAGATCCCGACGATGACGGCCTTCCCCCGAGGGAGCGGCGTGCTGTCCCGGCGCTTCTCGGCGAGCGCGTTGGGCAGGTCGAACGTGGCGGTCGTCGGGCCACCGCGCGGACTGCTGACCGCGAGCACCCCGTCGAAGGCCGCCAGCCTGCGCTCGATGCCTCGCAGGCCACTGCCCAGCGACGGGTCGGCGCCTCCCGCGCCGTCGTCGGTGACCACGACGCGCAGCGCGTGGTCATGGCTGCTGATGTCGATCGACACCCGCTCGGCGCCACCGTGGCGGGCCGCGTTGGTGAGGAGCTCGCTGATCGAGAAGTAGGCGGCCGACTCGACGGGCGAGTCCGGGCGGGCGTCCAGGTCCACGGTGACCGTGACCTTCAGTGGACTGTCCAGCGCCAGGGCGCGCACCGCGTCACCGAGGCCGCGCTCGGCCAGGACCGGTGGATGGATGCCCCTGACCAGGTCACGCAACTCGACGAGCGCCGTGGAGGAGGCCTCCCTGACCTTGCCGAGCAGGGCCTTGGCGGCCGCCGGGTCCTTGTCCATCAGTTCCTCGACCGCGCCCAGCGTCATGCCCATCGCGACAAGCCTCGCCTGCGCACCGTCATGCAGGTCGCGCTCGATCCGCCGCAGCTCGGACGCCTGGGAGTCGACCGTCGCCAGGCGCGCCTGGTCGAGCCGCTGGACCCGCCCCGCGAGCACGGACTTGGCCGTGGGGGAGAGCAACAGGTGGTTCCACCAGGCGTACCCCCGCAGCAGGTGGGGCAGCGCGATCAGCGCGACCACGGCGGCGCCCCCCAGGATCGAGGGCACGACCGCCGGCACCGCGGACCGCGACGCCAGGACGGCGCCTGTGGCCAGGGTGAGGGGGAGCAGCAACAGAGCGGCCGCGACCACCGGGTTGAGGAACAGCCAGAGCCCGTCCCGCCAGGTGGCCGGGTCGCCGAACATCCACTTCCAGCGGTTGTTCCAGTCGGGCCAGCGTGGTGTCTTGTAGAGCTGGCGCTCGTGGCGGTACCACCCGTCGGGCTGGGGTCGCGTCGGCAGCGGCGGCGGCAGGTAGGGAACCGGCACCGCGGTCCCGAGCCACGTGCCGGTCAACCTCCTGGCGAACGCCGTTCGGTACCTGATCAGCCGGGCCGTCGGAGGGAACACAAAGATCATCCCCAATCCGAACGTCAGCAGGAACGCGAACAGGGTCAGTGCCACCAGGGCGATGTCCACCAGTGCCATCGCCCCCAGGGCCAGTGCCTTGCCGACCGCCACCGCGTACGTCTTCATGTGTCAAGTCTCGATGATGTCTCCGGATGTGCCCAGTGGTGGCGGACGCCGACCGGGGGTGGAGGTAGCCACACCCCTGCCGGGTGCCTGGCCCGCCCCCACCTGGGGGCCAGGTGGATTCTCCCCGCGCGGCGCGACTCCTAGCGTCGGTTGGCATGAAGGTCATCGAGGTCAGCAACCTCCGCAAGCAGTACCGAGACCAACTGGTGGTGGACGACGTCTCGTTCACCGTCGAAGAGGGCGAGATCTTCGGCGTTCTCGGCCCCAACGGTGCCGGCAAGACGACCACCGTGGAGTGCGTCGCCGGCCTGCGCGTCCCCGACTCCGGGACCGTCAGCGTGCTCGGCGGCCTCACCGGCACCGAGCTCAGGGAACAGCTGGGCGTCCAGCTGCAGAGTTCCACGCTGCCGGGGAAGCTCAAAGTGTGGGAGGCGCTCGACCTGTACGCGTCCTTCTACCGGACCCCCGCGGACTGGGTCGAGCTGCTGGAACGGGTCGGGCTCGCCGATAAGCACGACACTCCCTACGGGAAGCTCTCCGGCGGCCAGCAGCAGCGGCTCTCGATCGCGCTGGCCCTGGTCGGCAACCCGCGCGTGGCGATCCTGGACGAGCTGACCACGGGCCTGGACCCGCAGGCCCGCAGGGACACCTGGGAGCTCATCGAGCGGGTGCGCGATGACGGTGTGACGATCCTGCTGGTCACCCACTTCATGGAGGAGGCCGAGCGGCTCTGCGACCGGCTCGCGCTGATCGACTCCGGTCGGCTGGTCGCGCTGGACAGCCCGTCGGGCCTGATCGCCAAGGTCGGCGGGCAGCAGACCGTCAGGTTCCGGCCCTCCCAGCCGTTCGACGACTCGGTGCTCAAGGCACTGCCCGAGGTCACCGAGATGAGGCGGAGCGGCGGGCAGATCACGGTCACCGGTACCGGTGACCTGCTGCTCGCGATCACGACCGCCCTGTCCGCCGCCCATGTCGTACCCGCCGACCTGCGCGTGGAGCAGGCCAATCTCGACGACGCCTTCCTAGGCCTCACCGGAAAGAAGCTTTCCTGATGAACAAGATGATCCTGACCGAGCTCAAGCTCTTCCTGCGGGACCCCGCCGGCCCGATCTTCGCGATACTGCTCCCCCTCGTGCTCCTGCTCGGGCTGGGCAGCACCGCCGGACTTCAGGAGACCCCTCCCGAGATGGGCGGGGAGCGGATCATCGACACTCACTTTCCCACCATGATGGTGATCCTGGCCGTGGTGACGATGGCACTGACCACCCTGCCGGCGGCGCTGGTGAGCTACCGGGAGAGCGGCGTGCTGCGCCGGATGTCCACCACCCCGGTCAACCCGGTCCGGTTGCTGGTCGCCCAGGTCGTGAACAACCTCGCGGTGGCGATCATCGCCACCGTCCTCCTGATCGGCCTCGGTGGCCTCGTCCTCGGCCTGACCCCGCCCAGGAACCTCCTGGCCTTCGCCGGGGTGTTCGTGCTCGGCACGGCCTCGATGTTCGGCCTGGGGCTGCTGATCTCCGCCTTGGCGCCCAGCGCGAAGTCCGCGCCGGGCATCGGCTCGCTGCTGATGTTCCCGCTGCTGTTCATGTCCGGGATGTGGGTTCCCAGGGAGTTCATGCCGGACCTGGTGCGGCAGATCGGCGACTTCCTGCCGATGGCGCCGTTCGCCACGGCGCTCCGCGACACGTGGGCGGGGCACGCGCCACAGCCGCTGCACCTGGTGGTGGTGGCGGTGACCCTGCTGGTCACGGGTGGACTGGCCACCCGACTGTTTCGGTGGGAGTAGCGGACAGGGTGTGATCACGATCCGCCGTGGACCGTCCCTCGCGTGGGGCAGGGACGGGCCACGGCTTGTTTCCGTCTTCTTTCCCGGGAAGAGTTCGACATACTGGGCGGCGGGATGCTGATATGTCACCCTTGAGTGATGCTGATCCTGGCGCACGTAAGTGACGTCCACATCGACGGTTCCCCCCGCAGCATCGACAGGACCCGATCCGTCATGCGGCACCTGGAGAACCTTTCCGGCCCGCTGGACGCGGTCGTGGTGACCGGCGACATCGCCGACAACGGCCTGATCCAGGAGTACGAGATCGCGCGCGAGTTGCTGACCACACGCCATCCGACGATCATCTGTCCAGGCAACCACGATGCCCGTTCGGCGTTCCGCAAGGTCATGCTCGACGAGGACGGCGACGGGCCGGTCAACCAGGTTCTCCGGCTCGACGGGCTCACCGTCGCGCTGTGCGACTCCAGCGTCCCCGGCCGGCCGGAGGGTTTCCTGGAGGACGAGACGACCGCCTGGCTGCGGGACGTGCTCGCCGAGAGCCCGGACACCCCGGCCATCATCGGTATGCACCACCCGCCGGTGTCGCTGGGCATCCCGTACGTGGACGCGATCCGGCTACGGAACCCGGAGCGGCTGGAGGAGATCGTGCGGCAGTACCCGCAGGTGGCGGCCGTCATCGTCGGCCACGCCCACACCGCGGCGAGTACCACCTTCGCCGGCCTGCCGCTCTCGGTCGCTCCCGGCGTCGTCTCGACGCTGCTGCTCAACCAGGAACTCGACATCCCGGTCCCGGTCGACTACGACCTGCCGCCACAGATCGCCATCCACGTCTTCGACGACGGCCGCCTCGTCACCCACGTCCGCCCGGTCCTCTGACCTCGCCTCGGCCCGAGTTCCAGGAGGGGGCCGGCATCGCCATGGCCACCGCACCGTTCTCCGCGGCGCTTGCCCCGGTCACCCGGGACACGGCCGCGACCGCGGCGGACGCCTACTTCGCGGCCCCCCTGCTACCGCTCAGTTCCGCCCGTACGGGCCTGGGTTCCTCACCCGTGCGGAGGTCGTAGGCGTCGCGGGCGGCCATGATCTCGGGCATGTGCTCCTCGGACCAGCTCTTGATGCCCTCCATCAGCGTGACCACGCTGTGGCCCAGCGCGCTGAGCTCGTACTCCACCCGGGGCGGGATCGTCGGGTAGACGGTGCGGATCACCATCCCGTCGCGTTCCATGTTCCGCAACGACTGGGTGAGGCTCTTCTGGGTGATCCCGTCGAGCCTGCGGCGCAGCACACCGAACCGGACCGGGCCGTCCCGCAGGGCGTCCACCAGCAGGCAGGTCCACTTGTTGGCAATCGCCTCCAGCACCTTCCGCGAGCCGCACTCCCG
The DNA here is from genome assembly GCF_040298085.1 of Streptosporangium sp. NPDC001681. Classification (NCBI taxonomy): domain Bacteria; kingdom Bacillati; phylum Actinomycetota; class Actinomycetes; order Streptosporangiales; family Streptosporangiaceae; genus Streptosporangium; species Streptosporangium sp. NPDC001681. The sequence goes on from NZ_JBEOZN010000028.1 coordinate 12,785, forward strand.
GAGGTAGGCGTCGACGGCGCCACGTTCTCGCAGGCCAGAAATAGTTTCCACAAGGTACCTATATATCTCAAAGGTGCCTTCTTACCAAGGGATACCGGTGTCGCGGACGATTGATCTCGACGAACTTCCCCGCAGAGGAGATCACGATGCGTGCCATCACCCAGTCCGCCTTCGGTGACCCGTCCGTACTCGGCACCGCCCAGGTCGACCGGCCTGAACCGGATCACGGGCAGGTCCTGATCAGGGTCGGGGCCGCCGGGGTCAATCCGGTCGACGGGGCCGTCCGCTCCGGCGCCTACCCGCTGCTCGGCTCGCCGCCCTTCGTTCTCGGCTGGGACGTCGCGGGCACCGTCGAGTCCACCGGACCCGGCGTGTCCGCGTTCGCCCCCGGTGACGAGGTGCTTGGCCTGCTCGCCTTCCCCGGTGCCGGCAACGCCTACGCCGACTACGTGCTCGCCTCGCCCAACGAGATCGTCCACAGACCGGCCACCCTGTCCGTGGAGGAGGCGGGCGGACTCCCGCTGGCCGGCCTGACCGCCTGGCAGGCACTGGTCGGCATCGCCCGCCTCGGTGAGGGGGAGCGGGTGCTCGTCCACGCCGCCGCCGGAGGGGTCGGCCATCTCGCCGTCCAGATCGCCGCGTCCCGGGGGGCGCACGTCACCGGTACCGCTCGGACCGCCAAGCACGACTTCCTGCGCGAGCTCGGCGCGGACACGCTGATCGACCACACCGTCGCCGACTTCGTCACCGAGACCGAGCCGGTGGACGTGGTGTTCGACCTGGTGGGCGGCGATTACGGAGAGCGTTCCGCCGCCGTGCTCAAGCCCGGCGGCGTGCTCGTCGGCGCGGTCGGGGGCAACCTGGGCATCACCGGGGAACGCGCGGCCGAGCTGGGGATGCGGCTCGCGGTGGTGAACGTGCGTCCCTCGGCGGCCGACCTGTCGCGGCTGGTGGCCCTGGCGGAGTCGGGCCGGCTCAGGGTCCACGTGGACCAGGCGCTGCCGCTGACCGAGGTGGCCAAGGCGCACGAGCTCCTGTCGACCCGCCGCACCACCGGAAAGATCGTCCTGATCCCCTGATCCCCGTGACGGTCCGGTCATGGGCACCGGGCCGAGGTCGCCAAGACGGTGTGTCGGCCTTTTCCCAAAAGGGATGCCACAACGATGCGTTCGCTGCCCTTTCCTTCTGTACCGGCAGGTTCGTGGAGGTAGTTGGATAGTGGCCATGACGCCGCATCCGGATCTCCTGCGAGTGCTCGGCGAGGTGCGCGTGCTCCTCGCCCAGCCCGGCAACGACTTCGCCTGGTCCTCCTGGGAGAACGCGGACGCGGCTCTGGCGGAGATCGACGCCGCGATCGCCCGGATCGGCACGGACGGCCGGCTCCCGCCCGAGCTCGTGACACTGTTCGCACCGACCGGGCAGATCCAGGAGGTCGCGAACTCCAGCGGCTGGGACGACGCGTTTCTCGTGCTGGCCGACCGCTTCGATGCCGCGCTGGAGTAGGGCGTCGACACGGCCGGCTCCTGCGGACTCGGTACCGTCCTTGCCGCGGACATGGGGCCGGGCGACGGGGGTGAGGTCCTTTCACGGCTTGACGGCGATCGCCTCCGCACCGTGCCGGATCCGGACGCGCCTGTCGCAGTTCCTCGACACAAGCCGCTGACCTGCACTTTCTCCCGTTTGTGGCCGGTAACGGGTTTCCTGGCGACGCCCCGAGTGGTTCTTCGAAAGCGGGCGGTCGTCTCCCGGGCGCGGGGAGTTCGTGGCTACGCCGAGGAGATCGAGGTCAGGTAGAGGGTCACGATCGTCTGACCCTCCTCGGCGTCGAAGACGTCGAACGCTCGCACCGTGCCCTGCTGCAGGGTGTCGGTCAGGATCCTCTGCGGGTGGTCGACGGCATGGCGCAGCACCACCGGATAGCGCCCGTCACGGCCACCCACTCCGATCGAGAACTGATCGTCCTTGGGGTCGTACTCCAGGTAGGCCAGCGGTAGCTTCTCGGCCCCCAGCAGGTCCCCGAAGTCCTTGCTCATCACTTCGATCGTCACCTCGGCGCCCTCGTAGTTGCGCGTCATGGTGTCGAAGAACTCACGCCACTCCTCACGCACGAGTTCCGACCGCTGCTGGTTCATGTGATGGCTCCCTCCCGCTCAAAGCCCGTAGGCCGCGTGGTCTCCATCCTTGGCGATCCCGAGACCATGCCACATCACCCGATCGAGTAGGAATCCCCCCGTCGGGGCAGCAGCATCCCGAACGCCATACGGCCGCGGCTCCCGGTCTTGACCGTGCCGCCGTACCCGGTGACACCGGTCTTGACGGCACCCCGTAGCAGCGCCGGCGGTCACGGTGCCGCTCACACGCTCTCATCTGTGAGACTCCCGAACTTGACTGTCCTGCCCCTGTTCGCCTGGGGCGTGGAGGGCTGCAGGAGAATGGCGGGCGTGAGGTTCGGCGCCGTTGTGAGGCCGCTGGTGAGCGGGGCGACCTATCGGCAGGGGGTCCACCTGCTGCTCGGCGGGGTGCTGCTGCTGCCGTACGTCCTGGTGGCGGTCCTGTTCGCGCGGATGTTCACCGTGCCGGACGCGCCTTACGGACTGCTGCTGCTCGTGCTCGCCCTCGCGGTCGTGATCGGCGTGGTGCCGCCGTTCCTGCGTGGCACGAGGGCACTGGAGATCGCGGCCGCGCGTGCCCTGCTCGGCGTCGCGCTTCCGGATCCGACCGGGACGGCGGAGTCCGGACGGGAGGCGTGGGAGACCCGCCTGCGGGCGGCCCTGTGGTTCGCCGTTCACCTGGTCGCGGGCGGGGTCGTCGCGCTGCTGATCCTCATTCCCCTGGTGATGGGCGTGACGTTCGTCGTCCAGTGGTTCGGCATCACGGGAGGCGCGCTGGACGGGCTGCGAATCGGGCCGCTGGACGAGCACGACACCGGGTGGCTGTCGCTGCTCGGCGTGGCCACGCTCGCCGGGGTCCTGTACGCCGTGGCGGGGCTCGGGGCGCTGGCGGCCGTCATGGCGCCGGTGCTGCTCGGCCCCTCGCCGGCCGAACGCATCGCGGCGCTGGAGGCGCGGGCGGCCCGCCTCGCCGAACGCAACCGGCTGGCCCGCGAGCTGCACGACTCCATCGGGCACGCGCTGACCGTGACGATGCTGCAGGCGTCCGCCACGCTGCACCTCCTGGACACCGACCTGGAGTTCGCCCGCGGCGCGCTCCAGGCGATCGAGGAGACCGGGCGAGCCGCGACGGAAGACCTCGACCGGGTGCTCGGCATGCTGCGCGAAGACGAGCGGGCCGACGAGCTGGGCCGGCGGCGAGCCGCTCGGGGGGCCGACGAGCGAGCCGGTGCGCGGGTCGGCGGGGCGCCGCGGCACGGGCTGGGTGACCTGGACAGGCTGGTGGCGCATTCGCGCGGAACCGGCGTCGAGGTGGACACCGAGATCGAGGGCTCGGTGGACGACCTGCCCGCCCTGGTGTCCCGGGAGGGATACCGCATCATCCAGGAGAGCCTGACGAACGTGCTCCGGCACGCGGGGCCGGTTCCGGTCGCGCTGCGCGTCGCCGTGACCGGGCCTACGCTGACGATCGAGGTGTCCAATCCCGTAGCCGCCTCCCGTCCACGGCGCGAGGGCGGGCGCGGGCTGGAGGGCATACGCGAACGCGTCACGCTGCTCGGCGGCACGATGACGGCAGGCCCCGACGGCGCCCACTGGCGCGTCTCGGTTCGACTGCCGGCACTGGAGGGAGAGGCATCGTGACGCCCCCAGCGGGGGAGGCGCGTATCGTGACGGCGGTCCGGATATGGTCACTGCTTGCGGAGAGGGAGGGGCCGTGACGATTCGGGTGGCGATCGTCGACGACGAGGAGCTGATCCGGGTGGGGCTCCGGGTGATCATCGACGCGCAGTCCGATCTGGAGGTCGTCGGGGAGGCCGCCGACGGTGCCGAGGTGCTGGCGATGGTGGCCCGCACCCGGCCCGACGTGCTCCTCATGGACGTGCGGATGCCCGCGATCGACGGCATCGAGGCGACGCGCCGACTGCTCGGCGCGTCGAGCGAGCCGCCACGCGTGCTGGTGATCACGACCTTCGAGAACGACGACCACGTGTACGAGGCGCTGCGCGCGGGCGCCGCCGGGTTCATCCTCAAGCGCACCCGGCCGCCGGAGGTCGTGGAGGCGGTGCGGGTGGTGGCACGCGGGGAGTCCCTGGTGTTCCCGGCGGCGATCCGGCGCCTGGCCGGCGCGTACGGCCTCGGCGGGATCGACGGGCCGGCCGCCGACCGGCTCCGCCGTGCCCGCCTGACCGAGCGCGAGGAGGAGGTCCTGCGCCTGATGGCCACCGGCCTGTCCAACGCCGAGATCGCCGCGCGGCTGGTGGTGGGGGCCGAGACGGTCAAGACCCACGTCGGCAACGTGCTTGCCAAGCTCGGAGCCCGCGACCGGACCCAGGCCGTGATCGCCGCCTACGAGTCCGGTTTCGTCAGCCCGGTCGGCTGACCGTCACTCCGGACCTTCCCGCTGGCCCGGAATGTGCTCGTCGTCCGGGATCTGCCCACTGTCCCGGGACGTGCCTGCCACTTCGTGCTTCCGGGAGTGCTCCTGGGCGCCCGGCCCCGTGGGGTGCCCAGGAGCAGGACGGTGGCGACCGGCCCGGCGTCAGGTGGGGATGGACCGCATGGTCGGCATGGCCCGCTCAGCCCTGCCTTCCGCAGGTGCCGCAGGCGCCGCGCCGCCGCACCCGGTACCCGTAGGTGGCGACCGCGAGCGCGACACCCCATAGCGGCCACAGCGCGTGCGTGGCGGCCAGGACCGGGCTGTAGCCCGTGAGATGCCCGCTCTCGGGGGAGAAGATCATCCCGAGGCCCCCGGAGATCACGATGGGGACCACGTACGCCGCCGGGATCACCGCGAGCCTGATCGGGACGCGGCGGCCGGCCAGGCCGATCATCCAACGAGGGAAGACCTCGCCCCAGCGCTGGATGAGCCCGAGGGTGAGGATCGCGCCGGCGACCGCGAACGTCCCGAGACCGGCGCCGGCCCACACAGCGCCACTGTCCCACAGGTCGCGCAGCATCTCGTCGCTGATGCCGAGCGGTACGCCCGCCAGCCAGGCGTAGCGGCTCACGGAGTAGAGCAGGGGGATGACGACGGCGACGATGGCGGCCCGGCGGCCCCACGCGGCGATCCGCAAGCGGTCGGCGCCCGAGAAGTCGCGGCCGCGCCCACAGCGGGCGCAAGCGCCCCGGCTGCGGCGCTGCCAGGAGAGCACGGTGCAGGCGGCGAGGAATCCACCCAGCATGCACCACACCTGGTTGCCCAGCGACCAGGTGAACACGGTCCCGTAGTCGATCCCCCGCGGCCAGCCGAAGGGGGCGCCGAGAATGAGCATGGGCGCGTACCCGGTGAGGGCCAGGACGTTCACGGTCGGTACGAGGACCAGCAGGGCGGCGGCGACGGTCCAGCCGAAGCCGAGCAGAAGGGCCCGGCCCGCCCGCGACGGCCGCACCGCGTGCGGACCGGCCATGGCGAGGCAGGCGACCGCGGTGGCGAGCAGGACCACCGCGAAGAGGGGCGCGCCGACCTCGGGCGGCAGGTCCCGCAGTGGCCCCGCCCGGCCTTGCGGGTCGTTGCGCCCGAACGGGAATCCGCTGCCGGTGATGGTCCAGACGAGCGCGACGACACCGTAGACGGCGGCCCAGATCGCCGCGGCGTAGCCGATCCATCCCGAACCGGTGCCCGGTGATCCGGCGATGGCCGATGTCTCGGCAGTGGGGGCGGGTGCGGTGGCGGCCTGGTGCCGCGTCGGCGTCGCCGGGTCCCCGACGGGCCCGCCGGCCGGGGTGAAGGGGGAGGATGACAAGGTGCCCTCTTGGTGAGAAGTGCGTGGAATCTCGCACTCCCATGCTCGTCCTGGCCGTGCCCGGACGACTCCCCCCGCGATGGGAACCCGGTCCCCCGCACGGGGGATCCGCAGCCCCGCGAGCGCACGCCACCCGCGCCGGTATGACCGAGTTGCGGCCAGTCCGTCATGCAGGAATCCGACCAGGCCGATGTGACAGTCGGCCATCCCCATAGCGGGCTCGCGAGCTCGGAGTGGCTGGGCCGGGAGCGGACGGTGTCTGCTTTCCTGAGACGAGATACCGTCTCAGCATGCTGGCCAACTGGCCGGACAGTGGCCTTGGCCAATGAGAACCGGCCAAGAGCGGTGAGATCCTGCAGGTCCGCCTAGTGGGGGGCCATGTCGACGAAGCGGCTGTAGTGGCCCTGAAAGGCCACGGTGACCGTGGCGGTGGGGCCATTACGGTGCTTGGCCACGATCAGGTCGGCCTCACCGGCCCTGGGCGACTCTCGCTCGTAGGCGTCCTCCCGGTGGAGCAGGATGACCATGTCGGCATCTTGCTCGATGCTTCCGGATTCGCGCAGGTCGCTGACCATGGGCCTTTTGTCGGTTCGCTGCTCGGGGCCACGGTTGAGCTGGGAGATCGCGATCACCGGGACCTCCAGCTCCTTGGCGAGCAGCTTGATGGCCCGGGAGATCTCCGAGACCTCGTTCTGGCGGCTCTCGGTCTTCTTCGGCGAGGACATCAGCTGCAGGTAGTCGATGATGACGAACCGCAGGTCGTTGCGTTGCTTGAGACGGCGGCACTTGGCCCTGATCTCCATCATCGACATGTTGGGCGAGTCGTCGATGAACAGCGGCGCCTCGGCTACCTCGCCCATCCGCCGGGCCAGCTTGGCCCAGTCGTCGTCGGTCATCGTGCCCGAGCGCATGGCGTGCAGTGCCACCCGTGCCTCGGCCGACAGCAGGCGCATCGTGATCTCGTTACGGGACATTTCCAACGAGAACACCACAGTCGTCATGCCGTGCTTGATAGCGGCAGATCTGGCGAAATCTAGCCCCAGAGTCGACTTACCGATGGCCGGACGGGCGGCCACGACGATCATCTGGCCGGGGTGCAGGCCGTTGGTGAGCGAGTCGAGGTCCTGGAATCCGGTGGGGACACCGACCATCTGGCCACCCCGGCCCCCGATGGCCTCCAGCTCGTCGAGGGCGCCCGGCATGATGTCGGCCAGGGGGATGTAGTCCTCGGAGGTGCGGCGCTCGGTGACCTTGTAGATCTCCGCCTGGGCGCGGTCGACGAGGTCGTCGACCTCCTCGTCCTGGCCACCGTAGCCGTAGGAGACGATGCGGGTGCCCGCCTCGATCAGGCGGCGGAGGATGGCCTGCTCCCGGACGATCCTCGCGTAGTAACCGGCGTTGGCCGCGGTCGGCACGACGGCGGTCAGCGTGTGCAGGTAGGCCCCGCCGCCGACCCGGGCGACCTCGCCTCGCTTCTGCAGCTCATCGAAGATGGTGACGGCGTCGGCGGGGTCACCCCGGCCGTAGAGGTCGGTGATGATGTCGTAGATGATCTGGTGGGCGGGCCGGTAGAAGTCATCGGATCGCAGGATCTCGACCACGTCGGCGATGGCGTCCTTGGAGAGCAGCATGCCACCCAGGACGGACTGCTCGGCCTCGATGTTGTTCGGCGGGGTGCGCTCGAAACCTGGCTCGAAGACCGGTGGCTCTGCGATGCTCACCGAACACCCCCTCTTTCGAACACAGTTACGCTATCTCTATTTTTAGCCGACCGGTGTGACAGTTTCGCGGCTCGGCGCCCCGACTGGCAACGCGGGCTGTCGACAGAGGTGTGGATAAGCTGTGCACTTCTTCCCCAGAGGTGTGGGCAGCCTGGGGACAGTCCTGTGGATAACTGTTGTCCACAGCTGTGGATACCTTTTTGACCAGCGGAAACGTAATCCACCGCCTGTGGAGAAAAGAAAGTTGGGGCGACACGCCGGGAGTCGCCTTAGATGTCATGAGCCGACCGGTTGATCCTGCCGAAGATCCACCGAGAGGTAAGAGACACAATGGACCTGTGACTCTTACGCCTCGATCCGGCCGCTCCGGTCGCGACCATGACAGGCAGATCCTGCGGCTGGCACTGCCCTCGTTCGGCGCCCTGGTGGCCGAGCCGCTCTTCCTGCTGACGGACACCGTCATCGTCAGCCGCCTGCCCGCCCCCGCGCTCGGCGCCCTGGGGGTGGCGAGCACGGTGCTGAGCTTCCTGGTGGGGATGTGCGTGTTCCTGGCCTACGGCACGACAGCGGCGGTGGCCAGGCAGATCGGGGCGGGCGAGACCGGGCGGGCACTGCGGCAGGCGGTGGACGGCCTCTGGCTGGCCGCCGGGGTGGGATTGGCGATCATCGTGGTCGTCTGGCCCCTGGCCCCCTGGCTGATCCACCTGATCGGCGCCGAGGGAGAGCTCGCCCGGCAGGCGGTCACCTACCTGCGGATCAGCCTGCTCGGCGTTCCCGCCATGCTGGTGGTACTCGCGGGCACGGGCGTGCTACGCGGCATGCAGGACGCCTCGACTCCGCTGCTGGTGTCGGTGGGCTCCTTCGCGTTGAACGCGGTGCTCAACGTCGTGTTCGTCCTGGGACTGGGCTGGGGGATCGCCGGCTCGGCCTGGGGCACGGTGCTGGCCCAGGCGCTCGCCGCCGCCGTCTACCTCGTCCTGATCTTCGTCCGTTACCGTGCGCCGTTCCGCCCGGACCCGGCGGGCGTGCGGGCGGCGGGCTCGGCCGGGATCGCCCTGATCATCCGTACGGCGTGCCTGCAGACGGTGCTGGCCGTCTCCGCCACGGTGGCCACCCGGATGGGAACGGACCAGATCGAGGCGTACACCGTCGCCATCAGGATCTGGATCCTGATGGCGTTCGCCCTGGACGCGATCGCGATCGCCGGACAGGCGATCACCGGTCGCGCCCTGGGTGCCGGCGACGTGGCGGGAACTCGCGCGGCGACCTGGAGGATGGTGATCTGGGGAGTCGGCTCCGGCGTGCTGCTCGGCCTCGCCGTGCTGGTGGCCAGGCCGTTCATCCCCGGTCTGTTCGACGCGAGCCCGGTCGTCGCCGCGGAGCTGCTCGACCTGCTCTGGGTGGTGGCCGCCCTGCAGCCGATCGCCGGGGTGGTGTTCGTGCTGGACGGTGTGTTGATCGGTGCCGGGGACCAGCGCTACCTCGCCTGGGCGGGGGTGTGGACGACGATCGCCTACCTGCCCGCCGCGTTACTGGTGGACTTCTGGGGCGGTGGCCTGGTGACGCTCTGGCTGGCGTTCGGGCTGTGGATGACCGCCCGGCTGATCACCCTTTCGACGCGCGCGTACGGCCCGGCGTGGCTGGTGGTCGGCGGCTGAGCGGGCGGGTAATCCGGGCGTGACACTGTGGTGTCCACGACGTGACCGGATAGCACTTGTCCCAGGTGACCCCCCTGCGGCACTGTGAAACAAGTCCGACAATAAGGGTATTTAGCCCACCACGATTGGCCAGGTCGTGCCCGAAGGTCCTCCCCCGTCGATCGTGCGCCGCATGCCTCCGAGCCATGCCACAGACCGGTGGACCGGTGCGCGCCACGGCCTGCCCATGGCCTATCGCAGAGCCGACCTCGTCGTCCTCGGTATCGGCGTCATGATCGGTGCGGGCATCTTCAGCCTCGCCGGCCGCCAGGCGGCGACCATGGCCGGGCCTGGCGTGATCCTCTCCTTCATGATCGCGGGAATCACCAGCCTGCTGGTGGCCTTCTGCGTCGCCGAACTGTCCTCCGCCATGCCTGCCTCTGGCAGCGCCTACACCTTCAGCTACGTCATCTTCGGCGAGGTCTGGGCCTGGGTGGTGGGCTGGGCTCTGGTCATGGAACTCCTGCTGGCCGCGGCGACGGTGGCCCGCGCGTGGTCGCTCTACGCCGCACAGATGCTCACCGACTTCGGGGTACGCCTTCCCGACGTGGTCGCGGGGATGGTCGGCCGGCACACGGGCTTCGATCTTTTCACGCTGTTCATCCTGGTGATCCTGACGGCCGTGGTGGCCCTGGGCGCCCGCGTCGGACTGCGCGCCCTGTGGATCATCGTGATCGCCAAGCTGCTGGCCGTCGGCGCGGTCATCGTGGTCGGCGCCCTCCACTTCGACCGGCGCAACCTGGCGGCCATCCCGGTGCCGGCGGTGCCCGCGGAGAAGGCCGAGGAGGCCCTGCACTCCCCGCTGCTCGGCATCGTCTTCGGCCAGACGGGCGCCTTCGGCTGGTTCGGCATCTTCGCGGCCTCGGCGGTCATCACCTTCGCGTACATCGGCTTCGACGTCGTGGCCACCGCCGCCGAGGAGGCCGAGGACGCCCCGCGCTCGATCCCGCAGGGCATCATCCGCGCGCTGGTGATCACCACGGTCATCTACATCGCGGTCGCGCTGGTGATGGTCGGGATGACCCCGTACGACAAGATCGACACCGCCGCGCCACTCGCCAACGCCTTCCGCGACGCCGGCGAGGGCTTCATGGTGCACGTCATCAACATCGGGGCGGTGCTCGGCCTCACCACGGTCGTCCTGGTGCTGCTCGTCGGCCTGACCCGCGTGCTGTTCTCCATGGCGCGCGACGGGTTGATCCCCCGCTCACTCTCCAAGATCAACCGTAGATACCACAGCCCGACGAGGGCCACGCTGGTCATCGGATTCCTGGCGATCCTGCTGGCCGAGTTCGTGGACGTGTTCACGCTCGAACCGCTGGTCGTGATCGGTACCCTGTTCGTGTTCATCTCCGTGGCCGGCGGAGTGATCAGGATGCGGCAGACGATGCCGGACCTGCCCAGAGGCTTTCGCACCCCGCTCTCTCCCGGCGTGCCGATCGCCTCGATCGCCGCCTGCCTGTGGCTCATGGTGAACCTCCAGCTCATCACCTGGCTGTACTTCATCATCTGGATGGCCTTCGGCGTGCTGGTCTACCTGGTGTACGGCAGGCGCAACAGCGTGCTCGCCAGGATGGCGCAGTCCGTCCCCGAGGCTCCCGCCCCCTCCGCGGGGCCGCCAGGGCCTCCGGGGCCTCCCGGCCCTCCGGAAGGTCCCGGCGGCCCCGGCACCGGGTCCCGCGGCAGGCACCGGCGCTGAGGTCTCCGCGAGCGTCTGGAGCGCGGGGCCCCGTCCTTCGAAAATCCGGCCTCCCCGAACCGGAGGACGTCAAAGGCGCCGGGCGTCGCTCACGCTCTGCACGAACTCCCTGGTACGGGCCTCGCGGGGAGCGGTGAAGATCTGCTCGGGGGTGCCGCGCTCCAGGAGCACGCCACCGTCGAGGAAACAGACGGTGTCGGCGATCTCGCGGCAGAAACCCATCTCATGCGTGGTCAGGACCATGGTCATGCCACCCTCCTTGAGCTCCCGGATGATCCCGAGCACCTCCTTGACCAGCGCCGGGTCCAGCGCCGAGGTGACCTCGTCCAGCAGCATCAGGCGGGGCTGGGTGGCCAGGGCCCTGATGATGGCGACGCGCTGCTGCTGGCCGCCGGAGAGCTGATCCGGGTAGGCGCCCGCCCTGTCCGCCAGGCCGAACCTGTCCAGCAGGTCACGGGCCTGTTGCTCGGCCTGCCTTCTGCCCACGCCGTGCGCCTTCCGCGGGGCCAGCGTGATGTTGTCCAGCACGGTCATGTGCGGGAACAGGTTGAAGGCCTGGAACACGATGCCCATGCGCTTGCGCACGTCGTTGAGATCGGCGCGGGCGTCGGTGATCTCCTCGCCGTCCAGGCGGATCGTGCCGTCGTCGGCGGTCTCCAGCAGGTTCACGCAGCGCAGCAGCGTGGACTTGCCCGATCCCGAGGCACCGATCAGGCAGACCACCTCGTGCGGGTCGACCTCCAGGTCGATACCGCGCAGCACGCTGTGGCCCCGGTAGTTCTTCCACAGGCCCTCGATGCTCAGCAGGCTCATGTCCCCTCCTTTCCGCCGGTTTCCCGCTGCCCGCTCACTGGCTCCGCCGCCTCTGCGAGCGGATCGCCAGATAGTCGGTGAAGCGGGCCATCGGAATGGTGAGCAGGATGAACAGCAGCGCCGCCACCAGGTAGGGGGTGTAGTTGAAGTTGCCGGCCACGTGGATCTGCGCCTGCCTCAGCGCCTCCAGCGGGCCGATCGTGGCGACGAGCGCGGTGTCCTTCTGCAGCGAGACGAAGTCGTTGAGCAGCGGCGGCACCACCCGGCGCACGGCCTGCGGCACCACCACGTGGCGCATGGTCTGGCCGTGGCTCAGGCCGAGGGACCGGGCGGCGGCCCGCTGGCTGGGATGCACCGACTCGATACCCGCCCGGAAGACCTCCGCCACGTACGCTCCGTACGAGAGCGTGAGTGCGATGATGCCCAGTGTCGCGAGGTCCGTCGGAGTGCCCTGCAGGCCGAGCGCGGGCAGCCCGAAGCCGACGAGATAGATGATGAGGATCGTGGGCACGCCGCGGAAGACGTCGGTGTAGATCACCGCCAGGGCGCGCAGCGGGAAGAAGACCGGCGCCGTGAGGTTGCGGGCCAGCGCGACCAGCAGACCCACGAGAAGGATCAGCGGCTCGGCGATCAGGAAGATCTTGATGTTGAGCAGGAACCCGCTCAGCACGTCCGGCAGCGCCTTGACGAACTGCTCGGGATCGAAGAACGTGTCCCGCACCCGGGGCCAGCCGGGGGAGGCGGTGAAGAGCCAGAACAGCAGGACGATCACGATGATCGTCGAGACCGTCGCGACGGAGCCCGAGCGGAGAGACGACCTCCTGCGGAGCCGCTCCCGCTCAAGCTGCCGCTCGCTCTTCGTCCAGTCGTCGGAGAGCCGCAGGCTCTCGTCGCTCCTCATCGAGCGCCGCGGCGCGGACCGTACGCGCTCCGCGCCCACGGCGATGGTATGAGCTCCGGGATCACTTCAGCTCCGGCGCACCCGCGGCGGAACCGAGCCACTCGGTTTCGATCTTCGCCAGCTCGCCGGAGGCGGTCAGCTTGTCGATCGCCTCGTTGACGCAGCTCACCAGCGGGCTGCCCTTCTCGAACACCGCGCCGAAGACCTCGGGAACGCCGGAGGCGGCGCCGAACTGGCCAACGATCTTGGAGTTCTCGACCTGGGCGGCGGTCACGTAGAACGCGGTGGGCAGGTCCACCACCACCGCGTCGACCTGCTTGTTCTTCAGCGCGTTGACGGCGTCGATCTGCTCGTTGTAGACGTTGAGCTCGGCCGAGGGCTGGATGACGTCCTTGACCGCCTGCAGCGAGGTGGTACCGACCTGCACGCCGATCTTGGCGTCCTTCAGGGCCGCCAGGTCCGTGGCGGCGGCGACCTTCGAGCCGTCCAGCGCGACCACCGCCTGCTTGACCGTGTAGTAGCCCTTGCTGAAGTCGACGACCTTGGCCCGGTCGGGGGTCACCGATACCTGGTTGACGTCAAAGTCGAACTGCTTGGCACCCGGCGCGAACGCGGAGTCGAACTTCACGGTGGCCCAGGTGACGTCGCCTTCGGCGAAGCCCATCTGGCCCGCGACGGCGTAGGCGACGGCGCTCTCGAAGCCCTTGCCGTTGGCCGGGTCGTCGTCGTTGAACCACGGCTCGTAGGCGGGCTTGTCGGTGCCGATGGTGAGCTTGCCGGGGGTCTTCAGCGCGAGGCTCTCCTTGGCACAGGCGCTGGAGGCGGCTCCGGAGGCGCTCGGGGCCGCGGAGCTCGTCTGGGTCGTCGTTTCCGAGGCCGGCGCACAGGCCACCGCGGTCGCCGCGAGGGCACCGAACGCGAGCAGCATCGAGGGACGGACCATGACAAGACCTCCAGGGGGAAGCAACGATTCCCGAATTGTATGTATCAGCGATGACCTGGAGTAACACGGTCTCGGCATGTGAGCCTCTTCTCGCGGACGAAGAGCTTTCCGCACGCCCCGCCGATGTCCCGGCGGGCGGTCAGGCCGTGGAGAACCGACACCGCCGGTTGCGAAAGAACAAGGGCTCCTCCCCGCGAACGGGGAGGAGCCCTTGTCTCACTGGGCCTCTCAGGCCGCGACGACCTCGACATCGAGGGACGCGGAGACCTCCGGGTGCAGCTTGACGCTGACCCGGTGGGAGCCGAGGCTCTTGATCGCGGAGGCGATCTCGATGCGACGGCGGTCGAGCACGGGGCCACCGGCGGCCTTGACGGCCTCGGCGACGTCACCCGTGGTGATGGAGCCGAAGAGGCGACCGGACTCGCCGGCCTTCGTCTTCAGGACCACCTTCAGGGCCTGCAGCTGGCCGGCGACCTCCTTGGCGGTGCCAAGGTCGCGGATCTCGCGGGCGTCGCGAGCCTTCTTGATCGAGGAGATCTGCTTCTCGCCGCCGCGCGTCCAGAGGATCGCGAAGCCGCGGGGAAGCAGGTAGTTGCGGCCGTAGCCGTCCTTGACCTCGACGATGTCGCCGGGGGCGCCGAGGCCGGTGACCTCACTGGTGAGAATGAGCTTCATCTGTCCGGACCTCCTTAGCGCGCGGTGCTCATGTACGGCAGGAGCGCCATCTCACGAGCGTTCTTGATAGCGGTCGCCACGTCACGCTGGTGCTGGGTGCAGTTGCCAGTCACCCGGCGGGCACGGATCTTGCCGCGGTCGGAGATGAACTTCCGAAGCAGCGCCGTGTCCTTGTAGTCGACGTAGGAGATCTTGTCGTGGCAGAACAGGCAAACCTTCTTCTTGGGCTTGCGCAGTGCCGGCTTGGCCATCGTGGTGCTCCTTTCAGAGCCCCGCCGTCAGGCGGGAATGGTCGCTGCGGATATGGACTGGGATTGCGGGAGGACCGCCGTCCCTAGAAAGGCGGTTCGTCGCTGAAGTCGCCGCCGCCGAAGCCGCCGCCACCCTGCTGCTGGCCGCCACCGTAGTTGTTGCCGCCGCCGAAGCCGCCACCTTGCGGTGCGGCGGGCGCCGCGGAGGCCCACGGGTCGTTGGCCGGGCCACCGCCGAAGCCACCGCCACCGCCCTGACGGGCGGTCTTGTTGACCTTGGCGGTCGCGTTTCTCAGGGAGGGGCCGACCTCGTCGACCTCAACCTCGTAGACCGTGCGCTTCTCGCCTTCCTTGGTCTCGTAAGACCTCTGGCGCAGCCGTCCCTGAACTATGACCCGCATGCCGCGCTGGAGGCTCTCGGCGGCGTTCTCCGCCGCCTGCCGCCACACGTTGCAGGTCAGGAACAGGCCTTCGCCGTCCTTCCACTCGTTGGTCGTCTTGTCGAGGAACCTCGGAGTGGATGCGATGCGGAACCGGGCCACCGCTTGCCCCGTGGGGGTGAAGCGCAGCTCCGGGTCGTCGACGAGGTTGCCGACGATGGTGATCGTGGTGTCGCCTGCTGCCATGGCTAGCGCTGCCCTTCCTGCGGCCTTCGCTGGTTATCGGCTCAGAGTACGGCTGCCGCCCGACAAAATGCCGGGAGTTAGTGCACGTCCGGGCGGAGAACCTTGGTGCGCAGGATTCCCTCGTTGAGGTTCATCTGCCGGTCGAGCTCCTTGACCGTGGCGGGCTCGGCGCTCAGGTCGATGACGGCGTAGATGCCCTCGGGCTTCTTCGCGATGTCGTAGGACAGCCTGCGGCGACCCCACACGTCGACCTTCTCCACGGTGCCGCCGTCGTTGCGGACGACCGTGAGGAACTGGTCGAGGGAAGGGGCGACCGTACGCTCATCGAGCGAGGGGTCAAGAATGACCATCACTTCGTAACGGCGCATGCTGACTTCAACCTCCTCTGGACTCTTGCGGTCACGACACCGTGCCGTGACAGGAGGACGCTGACGTGCTTCACCTCGGGCGCCCATTTCGGCGCTCGGGGTGGAGGGTGGGCGATAACACACCCATTCGACGTAGCCGTGCCAGCCTACCAGTCCGTCAAGGGTTGGGCCGTCGCCTCGCCGGGCACGTCCTGTCGCAGGAGAAAGAGGAGGCGGTGAAGATGCCTCGTGCGTATGGACATGCCCGGAAGAGACCCTTGCGGTTCACGTTGAACACCGACGGGCGTCGTCACAGGATCGAGAACGTGCTGAGCGTCGTCACGATCGGCTGCGGACTGCTCGCCTTCGCCACCGGACTGATCCCCGCCGCGCATGTCGTCGCCTCGTGGGCGGGGGTGCTGGGGTTCTGCGGGGGCCTCTACTCGCAGTACGTCTCCGCGACGACGCCGGAGCGCGCGCTGAACATCGTGGGCATCGTGGCCTCGTTCGTCGGTGTGGCCTTCGGCATCTATCACGGGGGTTTCCTCCCGTGAGGCCCCGAATCAGACGAGGGCCACACCGGCGCGGGGGCGGCTAACCATTCAGGCGCAGGTCCACGCCGAGCAGGACGAGGAACCACAGGAAGACCGCCAGCAGAGCCTCGGCGACGTCCTTCAGGAGCGCGGGAGTGATGTAGTCGTACACCCAGGCGACGTAGAGGCCGACCAGGATGTAGATGAGGCCGATGAGACTGATCCCTCTGCGATAGTAGGCCACGTGGACTCCTTGTGTTCGGTCCGTGGGGGTGAGTGGTAGGGCGCGCCCTGCGACTGCCCAGGGCCTCGCCGTTGAAACAGCTAGGCTCGGACACATGCCGCTTATCGGAGCTCATGTCGACCAGGACGACCCGCTGGCGCACGCCAGGGCGCGCGGCGCCGAGGTCGTGCAGTTCTTCCTCGGTGACCCGCAGGGCTGGAAGGGCCCGGTCATCGGCGAGAAGACCCGGGAGATCAAGGACTCGGACGTGGAGGTCTACGTCCACGCCCCCTATGTGATCAATGTGGCGACCGCCAACAACCGGGTCCGCATCCCCAGCCGCAAGCTGCTCGGCTCGCATCTCGCCGCGGCGGCCGAACTCGGCGCCAGGGGGCTGATCGTCCACGGCGGGCACGTGGGGGCCGGAGACGACCCGCAGAAGGGCTTCGACAACTGGCGCAAGGTGTTCGAGCGCCTGGAGGAGCACCGGATCCCCGTGCTCATCGAGAACACCGCGGGCGGCGGCAACGCGATGGCGCGCAAGCTTGAGCGCATCGCCCGGCTCTGGGACGCGCTCGACGGCTTCGACGTGGGCTTCTGTCTCGACACCTGCCACGCCCACGCGGGTGGCGAGGACCTGGCGGACGTGGTCGAGCGGGTCATGGCGATCACCGGCAGGATCGACCTGATCCACTGCAACGACTCTCGCGACGCCTTCGACTCCGGCGCCGACCGGCACGCGAGCCTCGGAGCGGGTCAGATCGACCCCGAGCTCATCCTGAGCGTGTGCCGGAGCGCGAACGCGCCGATCGTGGTGGAGACGCCCTTCGACGGCCAGGCCGCCGACATCGCCTTCCTCAGGTCGAAGCTCTAGCGCGAGACCTCGGATGGGAGAGTCCGTCCACAGCCTGTGGATAACTTGGTGGGATTACTTTTCCCCGGAAACGGGTAAGGGGCTGCTCCCGGCGCTCAGCCCACCCAGGCACCGTCGGCGAAGATCAGCGCGTTGAGCGCCATCAGCGGGCCCACCACCAGGGCGTAGACGACGATGATCCACCGCCGCCACGGTGCCTGCCCGCCGCTCGCCTTCGCGATCAGGATGAAGAGCGGCCACCACAGCAGCGCCGAGCGCGGAACCGACAGGTAGTAGGCGGAGCAGAGCAGGGCGCCCACCTGAAGTCCCACGTAGACGAACTCGCTCCACCTCCGCAGGTAGAGCAGGACCAGTACGAGCACGACCCCGACGATCGCCCCCGCGATCTCAAGCCGGAACGCCCAGGCGAACCGGCCCTCGCCCATGGCCGAGTTCCAGGTCGTGATCAGCGACTCCCAGGGCCACACCATGTGCCGACCCCAGCCGGCCTCCTGGGCACTCTTCCAGGCCAGCCAGTCGCCGGTGCGGGAGTGCTGGTAGGCGGAGTAGAGCACCAGCGGCACGAACGGGAGCACCAGCCAGCCGGCCTGCCGTACGAGCTGCCGTACGGGCCGTCGCCGGGCGAAGAACTCCACGATCAGCGCCAGGGCCAGGAACAGGCCGGTGATCCGCACGCAGGAGGCACCCGCCGCCAGGACCGCGGCGAGCGGCCAGCGCCCCCTGCGCGCCGCGAGCCAGGCGGGAACGGCGAAGGCCAGGAAGAGCGACTCGCTGTAACCCGCGAACAGGAACACCGCCATCGGCCAGAGCAGCAGCGCCAGCACCGCGCGCCGGCCGGTCCCCGGGGGCCCCTCGAACTCGGCCAGCCTGGCGAGCGCCATCATCGCGACGGCACCGGCCACGAAGGAGATCAGCAGCCCGGCGACCGTCCAGTCGCCGACCACGAGGTGCACCGCGCGGAGCGCCAGGGGCATCCCGGGGAAGAAGGCGGGCAGCCCCTTGTCAGGCTCGCTGCCGGGGGCGCCACCGTAACCGTGCTCGGCGATGGTGGCCAGGAGGCTGGCATCCCAGTGCTTCCAGCGCTCCAGGAACGGCGGCGGGACCGCGTCCCCCTCCATCATCGCCTGGGTGCCGACGACGACCAGGGCGACGATTCCCAGCCTGGAGGCCAGCCAGAGCAGCAGCCCTTCCTGCGCGGTATCCCGCGGGGGCTCGACAGGATTGATCACAAACTGGGATTGTCGCGGATCATCCCGATCGGCCGCCAGACTCACGCCGTTCCCCGGTGCTAGGAGAGCGCGAGCCGGAAACGGTCGGGTGCGCCGTCGAAGACACCGCCCGCCTGGTCGTCGGTCCCATCCTGGCGGATCACGTCCTTGTCGGGGACGAGGATGTCCCTCACCACGAACGCCATCATGATCAGAATGGTGATCGCGCGGGCCCACACCGCGGTGAAGTAGGTGTCGCCGGCGATGCCCAACGCCTCGTTGCCCGGCTGGATACCGACCAGATAGAGCCAGATCGCGAAGAAGTACCAGCACTCGGCGAGCTGCCAGAGCGCGATCGGCTTCCAGTTCGGCCTGGCCAGCACCGCGAAGGGAATCAGCCAGAGCACGTACTGCGGCGACCACACCTTGTTGGTCAGCATGAACGCGGCCAGGGTGAGGAAGCAGAGCTGCATCAGCCGCGGACGGGTCCTGGCCGTCACGGTGAGCACGGCGATCGCCAGGCAGAACGTGGCGAGGGAGACGATGCCCAGCTTGTCGACGAGCTCGGCGTCACCGAGGATCGGCCACTGCTTCTGGTTGAAGAAGTACCAGAGCGAACCCCAGTCGGCCCCCCGCTCCTGGCTGAAGACGTAGAACCGCTTCCAGCCGTCGAAGGCGAACACCATGATCGGCACATTGACGACCAGCCAGGCTCCCACGACGCCGCCGAGCGTCTTGAGGAACGGCACCCACCTGCCGGTGCGCAGCGTCAGCAGGAACAGCGGGCCGAGGAACATCAGCGGATAGAACTTGGTGGCGATCGCCAGGCCGAGCAGGATGCCGGCGAGCCACTGCTTCCGCTTCGACCAGGCCAGCAGCGCGCCCAGCGCGAGGGCGTTGGCCGCCAGGTCCCAGTTGATGTACGCGGTGAGGATCAGCCCGGGGGCCAGGGCGTACCAGAGCGCGTCCCAGCGCCTGGCCGGACCGGCCAGCGCGGCCATCAGCAACACGCCGACGACCAGGCAGATCGCCATGAGGATGACTGTGAGGTCGTAGAACGCCGTCCCCTGATCGGTCATGGGGGCGACGATCCGGCGGAAGAACTCCATGATCCCGCCGATGCCGACGGGGTACTCGACCGGGTAGTCGAAATAAGGGATCTTGCCCTCGTTGAGCTTCTCGTTCCACCACAGGGGATAGATGTCGGTGTAACAGAAGTTCGTGAACTGCAGGGTCCCGTCGTTCCACGCCCCGCCGACGCGGCACGGCCACTTCCAGAACCAGGCCAGGATGGCCCCCAGCCCCGCGAACAGGGCCAGGGGCACGTACGGGATGGCCCGGGTGCCGAACTCCGATAGCGGGCGCCGCGACGTCAGGAGATCCTTCATCAGGGGCGTCGTCCGCTCGCGGCGGGTGTCGGCATGATCGCCGCGCCGGGCACCCCGGGAGCCCCGACCGCGCCGGGGGCGCCGTTCTGGGTGATCTCGCCGTTCGGCGGACCGTCGCCCGAGCCGTCGTCGCCGACGTCGCAGGAGCCGTCCCAGGGCAGGCACTCGCGGCCGTCGGGGTTGTCCGGCTCGCCGCCGCCGCCGTCGCTGGGCCAGTCACCGCCACCGTCGCCGCTGTCGGGGAACGGATTGTCGTCCATGGTCGGCGTCGCGGTGGGCGTCGGCTTGGGCGTGGCCAGGTTGCTCTGCGAGCCGGTGTTGGCCCTCGGCGGGAACTGCACGACCTCGTCCTTGGCGGTCACCTTGGCCATGTAGTCGTGCCAGATCTGGGTCGGGGTGCCACCACCGCCGATGAAGGAGGGCATGGGCTCCTCCTTCCAGAGGATCTTCGAATCATCGATCTTGCGGCTCGGCAGGCCGTACTTGTCGACCTTGAGCTTGCGCGTCCCCGCCCTGTTGTAGGGCACGTCCTTGGACATGCCCACCGCGGTGACGATCTGCGGGGTGAAACCGACGAACCAGGCGTCCTTGTAGCCGTTGTTCGTGCCGGTCTTGCCGGCCACCGGCCGCGAGCCGATGTTCGCGGTGGCGCCGGTGCCGCCCTTGACCACGGCCTGGAGCGCGACCGTCGCGTCGGCCGCGGACTCGGGACTGATGACCTGCCGCACGGTGGCCTGCTCCGCGAGCACCGGGGAGCCGTCGAGCTTGGTCACCTTGGTGATCACGTGCCAGTCGGCGTGCTTGCCCTCGTTGGCGAAGATCGAGTAGCCGGCGGCCTGCTCGACCGCGGTGACCGAGGCGCTGCCGATGGTGACCTGGAACTTCTGCTCGTCGACCGCGTAGTCGACCGCGTTCTTGCCGCCGTAGGAGGGGTTGTACTTGGCGGTCTCGCCGACCCCCGCCTCCTTGGCGATCCTCGCCACCTCGGGAAGCGTGACGACCTCACCCATCTGCACGAAGACCGTGTTGACCGAGCTGGCCATGGCCTTGATCATGTCGATCGCCCCGTACGCCTGGTTCCCCGAGTTGCTGATCGGGGTGGTGCCCGGCATCTTGATCGTGGCCATGCCGTCGACGTAGCTGTCGAGCGACCTGCCGCTCTCCAGCCAGGCCGCGAGCACGTAGGGCTTGAACGCCGAGGCCGCCTGCTTGGTGGAGTCGAAGGCGCGGTTGTTGAAGTCCTTGACGAAGTCGTCGCCGCTGTAGAAGGCGAGCACCCGGCCGTTCTTCGGATCCACCGAGGCGACACTGGCGTGGATGGTCGACTCCAGACCGGAGGTGCGACCCTTCACCGCCTCCTGCGCGGCCTTCATCATGTCCTTGTCGAAGGTGGTGTAGACCTTGTAACCCTTGGTCTTCAAATCCTCCTCGGTGATGCCCCGCTGCTTGAGCTCCCGAAGGACGATGTTGAGCATGTAGCCCTTGAGACCCTTGTTGATCTCCGCGATCTTGACCTCGGCGAACTTCAGGTCGTCGAAGGAGCTTCCGGCGTACTTGCCGTACGCGGCGGGGTCGATCTCCGCCATGTTCCTGAGCGCGGCACCGAAGCGCTCCTTGGTCGCGGCGTAGTTGCCGGCCTTCTCCTGGATGTCGAAGGCGTCGGGGTTCTGGATCCGGCCGGCCAGGTAGGCGCCCTCCTGCGGGGTCAGCTGGCCGACGTCGTTCTTGTTGAAGAACGCCTTCGAGGCGGCCTGGATGCCGTACGCGCCGCGGCCGAAATAGATGATGTTGAGGTAGCGCTCAAGGATCTCGTCCTTCTCCAGCGTCTTGCTGATCTTGACGGCGACGAAGATTTCCTTGATCTTGCGCTGTACCGAGACCTCCTGGCTGAGGCCGTCGTAGTAGTTGCGGGCCATCTGCTGGGTGATGGTCGAGGCGCCCTGGAGCTGGGCACCGCTGACCGTGCTCCACACCGAGCGGGCCATGCCGGTGAAGTCGATGCCGCTGTCGGTGCGGAAGCTCTTGTTCTCCAGGGCGATGACCGCGTCCTGGACATGCTTGGGAATCTGGCTGATCTTGACCGGGGTGCGCTTGACACCGAGGCGCGCGATCGGGGTCTTCTTGTCGCGGTAGTAGACCACGCTGCCCTGGTCGTCCACGCTGGCCTGCGCGGTCTCGGGGATCGGTGTGTTGGCGTAGGCCACCGCGATCATGCCGAAGACGCCGGCGCTGAGGACCACGAAGCTGGCCATCACGATCTTCCAGTTGGGCAGGAAGCGCGTCCACCGCCTGGCCTTGGGCTCGCCGTCGCCGTCGCCGGGACCGTACCCCCCGGGGCCCCCCGGGCCGCCCGGACCCTCTGGCCCCCCCTGGCCTCCGGGACCGCCCGCGCCACGCCCGGCGCGGCGTCTGCGCGTGCCGCCCTCACCGGACCTCGAACCGGCTCCCGCCTGGGCGGCGAGCATCGCCTGGGTGTCCTCGAACGCGGCCTCGGCCCGGCGGCCTGTCGGGTCGGTGTCACGGCGACGGAGTTCACCGCCCCGCTGCTCGGGCTCGCGGGGGGGCATCCCGCCCGGGGCACCCGCGTCCCGCCGGGGCTGGGCACCCGGGTGCTGGGGCGCGCCGCCGGCGTAGGGCATCCCACCGGGCATCCCGCCGGGCTGGGGCATCATCATGGTCCGGTTGTCGGCCCCCGCGCCCTGTGGCGGCCGACCTTGCTGCTGTTCCCAGCTCGCGCCGCCGGTTTGAGAGTTTTGTGAAGGGGGAACTGCACGGGGAGCGGCTCCTGGGCCTGAGCGACGGCGCCGCCCCTGACGAGCCGACCCATCGGCGCCCTCCTGGCGCCCGTTCGGCTCCGGGTCATTGCTGTGGCTGTAACTCACGCGTCCTCGTTCGGTCATCGGGGTCTACGACGGCGTGCTGGCGGGCGAGACTACCTCCTGATCACCGGAGATCTCGCCGCCTTGGCTCACTGGTAGCCGGCCCATTCGGGTGGATCTCCGTTCCCGAGGACGAACGAGATCGTCAGCTGGTTTCGACAACAACCTTGGCAGACCTCTCCCACGTTGACGCGGGATTCCCCGTATTGGAAAGCGGTCCACGCCGCGCGGGGGCTGTGCCCCATTGCCGCCTGTTGTGACCACATAGGCGCCAGACTACGGCTTTTTGTTGTTTGCTCCCAACCTCTTGGGAAAGTCGCTGATTGCAGGGTTATGTTGAATGGACGTATCCTGCGGATGTATCGACTCGATACATCGACACGAGAGGTGGTGGTTTCCGGTGGCCGGCGGACGTGGCGGGGTGCTGGAGCTGGCCGTGCTCGGGTCGTTGCACGAGACCCCGCTCCACGGCTACGAGCTGCGCAAACGGCTCAACGCTCTGCTCGGCATGTTCCGGGCCTTCTCCTACGGCTCGCTCTATCCGTGCCTCCGCCAGTTGCTCACCGACGGACTGATCATCGAAGACGGCGATGCCGCCGCGGCCAACGCCGACAGCCCCATCGCGCTCCCCGGCCGCCGTTCGAAGATCGTCTACCGGCTGACCGCGGAGGGCAAAGAGCGCCTGCACGAGCTGCTCACCCAGGCCGGCCCTTCGGCCTGGGAGGACGAGAGCTTCGGCGTGCACTTCGCCTTCTTCAGACACACCGAGGCGGAGGTGCGCCTGCGCATCCTCGAAGGCCGGCGCAGCCGGCTCGAGGAACGCCTGGACGGCGTGCGCACGGCACTGGCCCGCACCCGTGAGCGGCTGGACAGCTACACCCTTGAGCTCCAGCGTCACGGTCTGGAGTCGGTCGAACGCGAAGTGCGCTGGTTGAATGAGCTGATCGCCACCGAACGGCGAGCGTCGCCGCCGGACGAGGAGCAGCGATCCGCGCGGGAGGAAACGACCCGGGCGCCCGAGCCCGGAGCGGGCACGACGGGGCGGCCTGCCACCCCGGAAGACAACTGACCACCAAAGAACAAAAGGGGAGCGAGTGCCATGGGTTCGGTGCGCGTAGCCATTGTCGGTGTAGGCAACTGCGCCACGTCGCTCGTACAGGGCGTGCACTACTACCGGGACGCCGACCCCGGTGCCCGGGTGCCGGGCCTGATGCACGTCAAGTTCGGCGACTACCACGTCGGCGACGTCGAGTTCGTCGCGGCGTTCGACGTCGATGCCAAGAAGGTCGGCCGCGACCTGTCCGAGGCGATCGTGGCCTCGGAGAACAACACGATCAAGATCTGCGACGTACCGCCGCTGGGCGTCACGGTGCAGCGCGGCCACACCTTCGACGGTCTGGGCGAGTACTACCGGGAGATGGTCGAGGAGTCGGACGAGACTCCGGTCGACGTCGTTCAGGTCCTCAAGGACAGCAAGGTCGACGTGCTCGTCTCCTACCTGCCGGTGGGCTCGGAGGAGGCCGACCGCTTCTACGCCCAGTGCGCCCTCGACGCGAAGGTCGCGTTCGTCAACGCGCTGCCGGTCTTCATCGCCTCCGACCCCACCTGGGCCCAGAAGTTCGTCGACGCCGGCGTCCCGATCGTCGGTGACGACATCAAGTCACAGGTCGGGGCGACGATCACGCACCGCGTGATGGCCAAGCTGTTCGAGGACCGCGGCGTCGAACTGCTCCGCACGTACCAGCTGAACTTCGGCGGCAACATGGACTTCATGAACATGCTGGAGCGCAAGCGCCTGCAGTCCAAGAAGATCTCCAAGACCCAGTCGGTCACCTCGCAGATCCCGCACGAGATGCGGAAGGCCGACGTGCACATCGGTCCTTCCGACCACGTGCCGTGGCTCGACGACCGCAAGTGGGCGTACGTGCGCCTGGAGGGCAGGTCCTTCGGCGACACACCCCTCAACCTGGAGTACAAGCTGGAGGTCTGGGACTCCCCCAACTCCGCCGGCATCATCATCGACGCGGTCCGCGCCGCCAAGATCGCCCTTGACCGGGGCGTCTCGGGGCCGATCCTGTCGGCTTCCTCGTACTTCATGAAGTCCCCGCCGGAGCAGTACTCCGACGACGAGGCGCGCGAGTACGTGGAGAAGTTCATCCGCGGCGAGGTCGAGCGCTGACCGATCGGCGCCCGCCCACGGCGAGAGCCCCCGACCCGGGTGAACGGGTCGGGGGCTCTCGCCGTATGAGGATCGCCGGCGGGCTCCCGCGTCAGCGGGCGGCGGGTGGGAGGTCGGCGGGGTCGGCGGCCCGCCAGGCGAGCGGGTCCGCGCCAAGCTCGATCAGCTGGGGGACCTGCTCGCGGCACCACGGGGAGATCGCCAGGCGGTCGCCGAGCACCCCGTCGGTGAACTCCTTCCACGGCATCCAGCGCACGTCCTCGACCTCGTCGGGGTTGGGCACGGCATCGGAGGCGGCGATCACCCGGTAGACCGGGCACAACTCCCGCTCCACGATGCCGCTGTCCATGACCGCGCGATAGGAGAAGCGCGGCAGAAGCAGGTCGACCCGGCCGGCCGCGAGGCCCAGCTCGTGGGAGAGCCTGCGGGTCACCGCCGCGGCGAGCGGCTCGCCCGGCAGGGGGTGGCCGCAACAGCTGTTGGTCCACACCCCCGGCCAAGTGATCTTGTGCAGTGCGCGTCGGGACAGCAGAACCTGCCCCTGCTCGTCGAACACGTAACTGGAGAAGGCCAGGTGGAGAGGAGTGTCGGGACCGTGCACCGTGGCCTTGGCCGCCGTGCCGATCGCGTTCCCCGCACTGTCGACGAGCACAACGTGTTCATCAGGTGTCACTCGACCGAGGGTACGTGATCATGTTGGTTTACCGCGCCCCACTTGACGATACGTAGGTAAAGGTCGGTAATGCTCACCCGTACATTCAGGGATGTTCCCGATGCCCATCGGGGTCGGTCCCCATAGGCTGAGCGTGTGTCATTCATATCCGACCTACGTGTGGTCCTGGAAGGTCGGGACTTCCGGAGGCTGTACGGGACCCGCCTCGTCTCGCAGTTCTCCGACGGGATCTTCCAGTTCGCCGTGGCCGGATTCGCGTTCTTCAGCCCGGAGAAGAGCACGAGCGCGGTGGAGATCGCCGCCGGCCTGGCCGTGCTGCTGCTGCCGTACTCGATCCTGGGCCCCTTCGCCGGGGTGTTCATCGACCGCTGGTCACGACGGCAGATCCTGGTCATCGCGCCGCTGGTCCGCGGGACACTGCTGCTCGCGGCCGCGGGGCTGGTCGCCGCGGACGCCCCTGACGCGATCTTCTACACCGCCGCGCTCGGCGTGCTCGGGGTGAACCGGTTCTTCCTGGCCGCGCTGGGAGCCTCGCTCCCGCACGTCGTGCCGGCCGACCGGCTGATGGTCGCCAACGCGGTCACCCCGACCTCGGGAACCGTGCTCACCTTCGTGGGCGTGGGCGCCGGCTACCTGCTCCGAGCGATCTTCGGCTCCGACCACCGGGGGACGGCGGTGCTGCTGGTCGTCTCCGGCCTCATCTTCGGGCTCAGCGCGCTCATCGCCAGGACCATGGACCGGCGGCTGCTCGGCCCCGCCTACGATCCCAACCGCCCGCAGGCCCGCGAGGCGGTGCGCCACGTGCTGAGCGGCCTGATCGACGGCGCACGGCACCTGGTACGCCACCGGGCCGCCGCCGCGGCGATGGGCGCGATGACCACCCACCGGTTCGTCTACGGCATGTGCACGGCGATGCTCGTGATGCTGTCGCGCTACTACTTCGCCGAGAACGCCGAGGACGCGCTGAACGCGGTCTCCGTCGTGGTCGCCACCTCCGGGCTCGGCTACTTCCTGGCCATCCTGGTCACCCCCTGGGCCACCGAGCGCTTCGGCATCGAGCGGTGGGTTCCGGCCATGCTGGTCACCGCCGGGGTGCTGACGTTCGCACTCTGCGCGCCGTTCCAGCAGTGGGGGTTCGCAGCCGCGGGCCTCGTGCTCGGCATCGCCGGGCAGAGCATCAAGATCTGCGCGGACACCGCGGTCCAGCGGGACGTCGAGGACGCCTATCTGGGCCGGGCCTTCTCCATCTACGACATGCTCTTCAACGGCAGCTATGTGCTGGCCGCCGCCCTTGCCGCGGCGCTGCTCCCGGCGAACGGCAAATCGACGCTCGTGCTGGTGGTCATCGCCGCCGGATATCTCGCGGGCGCGGTGGCATACCGGGCCGTCACGCCTGCCCGAGTGATCGAGCCGCTGCCGTCATCGCCGTCGTGACCGTCTCCAGGTCGTCGTCGCCGATCGAGTAGGGCGGCATCGTATAGAGCAGGCGGCCGAACGGGCGGAGCCAGACGCCGTGCCGCATGACGACGTCCTGGACGGCGGGGACGTCGACGGGCTCGCGGGTCTCGACCACCCCGATCGCACCGAGGACCCGCACCTGGCGCACACCCGGCGCCTCCGCGGCCCCCGCCAGGCCCGCGCGGAGACCGGCCTCGATCCGGCGGACCTCCTCGCGCCACGGGCGTTCCTCCAGGAGATCCAGCGAGGCGTTCGCGACCGCCACGGCCAGCGGGTTGCCCATGAAGGTCGGCCCGTGCATCAGCACTCCGACACCCCGGGCCACCCGCTCGGTGCACAACGTCGCGGCCAGCGACAGGTAACCACCGGTCAGTGCCTTGCCCAGGCACATGATGTCGGGCCTGATCCCGGCGTGGTCGCAGCCGAACAGCTCTCCGGTCCTGCCGAATCCGGTGGCGATCTCGTCGGCGATCAGCAGGACGCCGTGCTCGTCGGCCAGCTCGCGGAGCAGGCGCAGGTAGGCCGGGTGGTAGAAGTGCATGCCGCCCGCCCCCTGGACCACCGGCTCCACGATGATCGCGGCCAGTTCATGGGCGTGCCTGGCGAGAAGGTCCGCCAGCCGGGCCGCGTAGGCCTCGTCGTACTCGCGCGGTGGCCGGTCGGCGAACACGTGTTCGGGCAGCACACCGGAGAACAGGTGGTGCATGCCGTTGACCGGGTCGCAGACCGACATCGCCCCGAAGGTGTCGCCGTGGTAGCCGCCCCTGACCGTGAGCAGCCTGCTCCTGCCGGTGAGCTGGAACGCCATTTTGATCGCCACCTCGACGGCGACCGACCCCGAGTCGGCGAGGAACACCTTCGGCAGACCGGTCATGGCGGCGAGCCTGCGGGCCAGCCGCACGGCGGGCTCGTGGGTGAGCCCGCCGAACATGACGTGCGCCATGTCCTCCAGTTGGTCCCGCAGCGCCCGGTTGAGCTCGGGGTGGTTGTAGCCGTGGATGGCCGCCCACCACGACGACATGCCGTCGACGAGCTCGCGCCCGTCGGCGAGCGTCAGCCGCACCCCCTCCGCGCGGGAGACCACGTGCGGCGCCACCGGCTGGGGCACGGCCGCGTAGGGGTGCCACACGTGCTCCCGATCGAGTGCGGCGACATGGCCGGAGACCTCGGGGCCCGCGGTCCGGTCAGGAGTGCCGCTCAGGGGTCACCTCGCTCGCCCGTGCCCACTCGCGAAGGGCGTCCGCGGCGGCCTCCTTGCCGAGAACCCCCTGGTCCAGGCGCATGTCCAGGAGGAATTTGTAGGCGCGGCCCACGACCGGGCCCGGCGGGACGCCGAGGATCTCCTGGATCTCGTTGCCGTCGAGCTCGGGGCGGATCTTGCCGAGTTCCTCCTCCTCGGCCAGCCTGGTGATCCGCTCCTCCAACTGGTCGTAGGTCCGCGACAGGACCTGGGCCTTGCGCCGGTTGCGGGTGGTGCAGTCGGCGCGGGTCAGCTTGTGCAGGCGCTCAAGCAGGTGCCCGGCGTCACGGACGTAACGGCGCACCGCCGAGTCGGTCCACTCGCCCGTGCCGTACCCGTGAAAGCGCAGATGCAGCTCCACCAGGCGGGAGACGTCAGCCACCACGTCCTTGGGGAACTTCAGCTCTGTCATCCGCTTCCTGGCGAGCTGTGCGCCGACCACCTCGTGGTGGTGGAAGGAGACCCGGCCGCCGGGCTCGTGGCGGCGGGTCTTCGGCTTGCCCACGTCGTGCAGGATCGCGGCCCAGCGCAGGATCCGGTCGGGACCGTTCTCCTCCAGGTCGATCGCCTGTTCGAGCACGATCAGCGAGTGCTCGTAGACGTCCTTGTGCCGGTGGTGCTCGTCGATCTCCAGGCGGAGCCTGGGCACCTCGGGCAGCACGTGGCCGGCGAGCCCCGACTCGACGAGGATCTTCAGCCCCTCGCGGGGGTGATCGCCGCCGATGAGCTTGTCCAGCTCGTCGCGGATGCGCTCGGCGGAGACGATGTCGATCCGGTCGGCCATCGCGTCCATCGCGGCGAGTGCCGCCTGATCGACGGCGAAACCGAGCTGGCTGGCGAACCTGGCCGCGCGCAGCATCCGCAGCGGGTCGTCACCGAAGGAGCGCTCGGGGGGGCCGGGGGTGCGCAGCAGCCTGGCGTGCAGGTCGTCGAGGCCGCCGTACGGGTCGACGAACTCGCGGGACGGCAGGCGCAGCGCCATCGCGTTGATCGCGAAGTCACGCCGGGCCAGGTCGCCCTCCAGCGTCTCGCCGTAGGCGATCTCGGGCTTGCGCGACTTGGGATCGTACGACTCGCTGCGGTAGGTGGTGATCTCCAGCAGCCACCCGTCCTTGCGGACGCCGACGGTGCCGAAGTCGATGCCGATCGTCCAGACGGAGTCGGCCCAGTCGCGGATGAGCTCCAGGACCGTCTCGGGCCTCGCGTCCGTGGTCAGGTCGAGATCGTTGCCGATCCTGCCCAGGAAGACATCGCGTACGGAGCCACCGACAAGGGCTATCTGGTAACCCTTGGCGGCGAACAGCTCGCCAAGCTCGTCCGCCACAGGAGCGATCTTCCGGAACAGCTCGCTCATGCCGTGGCGCTGGCTCTGGGTCAGATTTGAAAGGGACAAGCCGGGTAGGTCCTTCGGTTACGGAACATGTTCCCCTGCGGGGATACACCTGAAGCGATCACCAGGTTACGGTCAGTCAGGAGAACCTCGGGGGCCGTGCGTCGAGGCAAGGAGCACACACATGAAGGATGCGCTCGCGATCCACCGCTGGCTCCTCGCACACCAGGTCCATCATGAGATCGTACGCCTTCCGCGCGCGATGACATGCTCGGACGAACTGCCCGAGGTGCTTTCCGCGAGCCCCGCCATCTGCCTGGCGGTCACGGTCTACGAGGTCACGACGCGAATCGCCCGCGAGCCCGTGGCGATCGTCACCTCCGTCGGCTCCCCTCCGCGTCCCGGCCTGATCGGCGGCATCCTGGGGGCGCGGCGGGTCCGGCCGGCCTCGGCCTTCACCGTCAACTCCGCCACCGACTACGCCTCGGGTCTGGTCTGCCCGCTGCTGCTGCCCGCCACGCTGACCGTGCTGGTGGACGAGCGACTCACCGACATCGCCACGTCCGTCTACGTGCCCACCGGGGAGCGTCACACGGCACTCCTAATCCGTGCGGACCACCTGCTCACACTGGTTTCTGGCAGGGTCGTCGATCTGACTCGCCAGGGTTCCCGGAGGGAGGCGGCGACCTTTCCCCTCGCCGGTTAGGCCATACCATTACGGGCGTGCGCCGTACTCGACCCCTGGCCGGCACGTGATCCGCAAGGTCATGCTGCTCGCCCTGCTCGCCACCACGCTGCTCCTACCCGCGGCCGTGGTCGTTTCCGGTACGGCGAACGCGCAGACGACCGCGGCGAGCCGGCTGAGTCTCCAGATCGTGATGGAGGCCATCGGCCCCGACGTCCCCCGTGAGCCGACCACCGAGATCAAGATCTCCGGATCACTGGTCAACTCGGGCACCGAGACCATGAACGGGCTGCGCATCCGGATGCACTACTCGCCGCAGCCGTTCGCCCAGCGTGGCGAGATGGACGCCTACCTGGCCGGGCAAGTCTCCCAGCCGAGTTCGTGGTGCTGCGAGAGTTTCGTTCAGGCGCCGATCACGCCGGCGGGAAAGCTACCGTGGCAGTTCGCCTTCACCCCGGGGGGTTTGAAGTTCTCCCGCTTCGGCGTCTACCCGATCATGATCGAGGTGCGCGACGCCTACCTGCAGCAGGTCGCCACCCTGCGGACCATGGTGACCTATATGCCCAAGGAGACCAGGGTGGCCCGCACCCGGCTCGCCATGGTGCTGCCCATCGTCGACCAGCCGCGCCGGAGCGGTGACGGCGTCTTCGCGGACGAGGGACTGCCCGCGGCCATGGCCCCCGGCAAGCGCCTCGGCGGCCTGCTCAAGATCGCCCAGGACACCTCCTCGGCCAAGGGCCTCACCTGGGTGGTCGACCCCGCCCTGCTCGACGACGCGCGGGCCATGGGCAGGCCGCACGCGGTCAGGTCCAAGAACCGCACCCAGCAGCGTCCCGCGACACCCGCGGCCGCCCAGTGGCTGAGCGACTTCCGCGAGGCCGTCGCGGACCACCCGGTGATGGCCACCCCGTACGGCGACCCCGACGTGGCGGCCCTCGCCCACAACGGCGTCGACAACGCCACCGCGACCGGTATCAACGCGGCCAGGATCATCGGCAAGGAGACCCTCGGCCGCGATGTGATCACCAACGTGAACTGGCCGTTGGGCGGTCTGATCGACTACG
This sequence comes from Streptosporangium sp. NPDC001681, assembly GCF_040298085.1. Classification (NCBI taxonomy): domain Bacteria; kingdom Bacillati; phylum Actinomycetota; class Actinomycetes; order Streptosporangiales; family Streptosporangiaceae; genus Streptosporangium; species Streptosporangium sp. NPDC001681. The sequence goes on from NZ_JBEOZN010000028.1 coordinate 44,046, forward strand.
ACGGGCTGGACCTGCTGGCCACCGGCGGCGTCGACACCGTGCTGCTGAACGTGCTCAACCTGCCGCCGGTGACGCCCCCGGTCACCACCCCCGACGCCTCGGCGACCCTGGAGAGCGTGAACGGCCCGGTCACCGCCCTGGTCGCCGACGCGAAGCTGAGCGAGACCGTCGGCGCGGACACCTCCGCCCCCGGCTCGGCGCTGATGAACCGCCAGCGGTTCATCGCGGAGACGGCGATGATCAGCGCGGAGCCCGTCAGCACGGCCAGGACCGTGATCGCCGTTCCGCACCGCCGCTGGGACCCCGACCCCAGGTACGTGACCAACCTGATCGAGACCTCCGCCGGCCTGCCCTGGCTGCTGCCCGTCGGGCTCGACGCGGTCAAGCGCGGCAAGGGTGCCCCGACACCGCGGGCCGACCTGACCTACACCGACCAGAACCGGCGGGCGGAGCTCCCCAAGCAGTACCTGACGGGCGTCAAGAAGGTCGGCGCCCGCGCCGATCTGACCGCCGCGATCACCACCGCCCAGGATCTCGACGTCTTCGACCTGGCGCTGCTCCGCCTGACCTCTTCGGCCTGGCGCGGCAGGACCGCCGCCGCGGCGCCGTACGTCCAGCAGGTCGCGGAGGCGATCGACAGCCGGATCGCCATGGTCTCCATCACCGGCAGCGAGCAGTCGCGCCTGCGCACCCTGGCCGGCAGCAACGGCGATGTGCCGATCAGCGTGCGCAACGAGCTGAGCGGTGAGGCCAGCCGGGTCGCGGTCCGCCTCAAGGTCACCTCCGACCAGCCCAGGCTGCTGAAGATCGAGCCGTACGTGGACCAGTTGATGATCCTCGGCGGCCAGAGCCAGACCATCCGGATCCCGATGACCTCGACCGCCAGCGGCCAGACCACGGTGACGGTACAGCTCACCACCGACGACGGCCGCAAGTACGGCAAGCCGGTCGAGCTGACCGTGCGGACCACCGGGTACACCGGGGTCGCTCTGGTGATCGTGGGGGCGGCCCTCGTGGTGATGCTGGCCGCCGTCGTCATGCGCGTGCTGCGCCGGCGGGGAGGCCGCCGGCCCGCGGCCGCTCCTCCGCCGAAGCGCGATCGCGAGCCGGCCGGCACCGAGTCCTGACACCCAGCGGAGGAATGGCGCATGAGCAGGGTCCTGCGCGCGAGCGCGATCATGGCGGCGGGGACGATGGTCTCCCGCGTCACCGGCTTCGTCCGGACGGCGGTGCTCGCCGCGGCCATCGGGACCTTCGCTCTGGGCGACGCCTACAACGTGGCCTACACGATCCCGTTCACCCTGTTCGACCTGCTCATCGGCGGGATTCTGAGCAGCGTCGTGGTCCCGATGATCATCCGGCGGCAGCAGGCCGACCCCGACGGCGGCCGGGCCTACGAGCAGCGGCTGATGACGATCGGGTTCGTCACGCTGACGCTGCTGGCGGTGGTCGCGGTGCTGCTGGCCAGGCCGCTGATCAGCCTCTACAGCACCGGCTGGAGTCCTCGGCAGACCGAGGTGGCGGTGCGGCTGGCGCAGTTCATCCTCCCGCAGATCGCCTTCTTCGGGGTCGGCGCGATCGCCGGCGCGATTCTCAACACCCGGGACAGGTTCGCCGCGCCGATGTGGGCGCCGGTGCTGAACAACGTCGTGATGATCGGCGTCGCGGTCGTCTACTACGTGAAACTGGGCGGGGCGGGCACCGACGTCAACACGATCAGTGACGCCGACCTGGTGCTGCTCGGGCTCGGCACCACCGCCGGCATCGTGGCGCAGTGCGCGGTGCTGGTCGTCGCGCTGCACCGGGTCGGCTTCCGCTTCCGGCCCAGGTTCGACCTGCGCAACGCCGGGCTCGGTGAGATGGGCAGGACCGCGGTCTGGACCTTCGCCTACGTGGGGATCAGCCAGCTGGGCTTCCTGATCACCACCAAGCTGGCGACCGGCGCGGGCCAGCGGGCGCCCGGTGCGGGAAACGCCGCCTACGCCTTCGCCTACCAGCTCTTCCAGCTCCCGTACGGGATCATCGCGGTCTCGGTGATCACCGCGATGCTGCCCCGGATGAGCAGGGGCGTGGCCGGGGGAGATCTGGAGGCGGTCCGGGAGGAGTTCTCCTCGGGGGTGCGGCTGATCTCGGTGCTTCTCGTGCCCGCCGGGCTGCTGCTGATGGTGCTCGGCCCCGCGGTGACCGTACTGATCTTCTCGTGGGGCAACATGACCGTCGACTCGGCGGTCTACATCGGCAACGTGCTGCAGGTCTTCGGTCTGGCACTGGTGCCCTTCTCGATCTTCCAGCTCCTGCTGCGCGTCTTCTACTCCTTCGGCGACACCCGCACCCCGGTCTTCCTGGCCGTCGGCAACGTGACGGTCAACGCCACGCTCAGCCTGGTGGCCTACTTCACCCTGCCGGCGAAGTACATCGTGATGGGCCTGGCCTTCGCGTTCACCATCGCCTACGTGGTGGGCAGCGCGGTCGCCTGGGTGCTGGCCTCGCGCCGGGTGGCGGGCCTGGGAGGGCGCAAGGTGGCCGCCGGGCTGTCCCGGATGTACCTGGCCTCGCTCCCGGCGGCGGCGCTCGCGCTCGGCGTGCTCTGGGTCACGCAGGAACTCACCGGGCTGGACGCGCTGAGCGCCGCCATCATGCTGGCGGCGGGCGGCGGACTCGGTATGGTTCTTTACTTGGCGATCGCCCACCGGATGCGCATCCCCGAAGTGAGCTCGATCGTTGGAATGGTGGCAGGACGGGTAGGCCGGTAACCCAAAGACTTGTCTCAAACGTCTGACAAGGCGAACACGGGCGGAACCGGCGCGGGACTACCATGGTGCGACACGTGTGGTGACATGCGGCTAATGGAAGCAGGAGGGCGTGGGCGGATCCACCCGGCATCATGTGATGTGTCTTGATGTGCCGACCTGGCGTGGTGCTGTCGTGTTCTCAGTTTCGGAGTCCTCATGAGTTCTCCCACCGTCGAGCCCGGCACCAAGCTGGCCGAGCGCTTCCGGCTCGAAGACCGCGTCCACGAGTCCGGTGGTGCCACGCTGTGGAAGGCCATCGACGAGGTGCTCGCCCGACCCGTCGCCGTCCACACCTTCGACCCCGACTTCCCGCGCCTGAACGAGGTCGTCACGGCGGCCCGGGTGGCCAGCCGGCTGACCGACCCCCGTCTCACCCAGGTCTTCGACGCGACCGAGGACGACGGCCACTCCTACGTGGTCAGCGAGTGGGTGAGCGGTGAGACCTTCGGCGACATGATCTCGGGCGGCCCGCTCGACCCCGAGCGGGCCGCCGCGATGGTCGCCGAGGCCGCCGAGGCGCTGGCCCACGCGCACGAGGCAAACCTCTCCCACCTCTGCCTGACCCCCGAGCACCTGGTCTGGACGGCGGGCAGCACCGTCAAGCTGCTCGGCCTGGGCGTCGACGCCGTCCTGAACGACGTGACGAGCGACGACGGTGCCCGCGAGGACGCCGAGGGCCTCGGCCGCCTGCTGTACGCCGGGCTGACCGGCCACTGGCCGGGTGAGGAGCACGACAGCGGCGGCCTGCCCGTCGCGCCCATGGACGACGGGCACTTCTGCACGCCGCGCCAGGTCACCGCAGGTGTTCCCGGCTACCTCGACACCATCGTCTGCCGGGCGATGCTGCCGGAGACCAGGCGCGGGGCCGACCCGCTGACCACGCCCGCCGAGCTCGCCGAGGCGCTGGCCTCGGTGTCGCGGCCCAGCCCGCTGCCGATGCCGACGCCGATGCCGATGACGGTGCTCCCGGTGGCCTCCTCCCGCTCCGAGGGCATCGACACCGCGGCGTCCCAGCAGCACACGCCCCCACCCCAGCACCAGCCCCGTCCGATGCCCCGCCAGGCGGGTGGCGGGATGCTCAACAAGGTCGCCATGACCGTCGTCGTGCTGCTGGTGATGGCGGCCGTCGGCCTGGGCGCCTGGACGCTCGGCCGCAGCATCGGCAACGCCGGCACCCCGGTCACCGGCGAGCAGAGCGCCACTCCCACGCCGACCGTGGCCGTCGCCACCCGCGAGGTGAAGCCCTCCTCGGTCATCGGCTTCGACCCGCTGGGCGACCAGGAGGAGGGCAGCAGGTGGGCCTCGGCCGCGGTCGACGGCAAGGATTCCACCGACTGGCACTCCGAGACGTACGACTCCGCCGACTTCGGGCGGCTCAAGAACGGTGTCGGCCTGCTGCTGGACATGGGCGAGAGCATTCCGGTCAAGCAGGTCTCGATCGACTTCGGCGGCACCTCGGGCGGCGCCGCGGAACTCAGGATCGGTGACTCGGCCGCCCTCGACGCCCTGACCTCGGTCGAGAAGTTCAGCGGGCTCTCCGGCAAGAAGACGTACACCGCGGAGAACCCGGGGAAGGGCCGCTACGTGCTCGTCTGGTTCACCAAACTGCCCACCTACCAGGGGAAGTTCCGCGGCCAGGTGCAGGAGATAAAGGTCCTCACGACCAAGTGACATCAGTGCGATTTGATCTGTTTTACGTGGCTTCTTACAGATCATCGGAGAATCCGTGGCACCATCTATCCCGTAGTGGTGTTCTCCCCGGACCGGTATAGCAGGACTCTCCTTGTGAATTCCCCACCCGAGACCCCGCCAGCGGCGGACCAGCAGACGGCGAAGGCCCCCGTGTCCGACGCCGACCTGCTCACCCGGCACCTCGCCGGGGATCCGCACGCCTTCAGTGAGATAGTCAAGCGACATCGAGACCGCATGTGGGCGGTCGCCCTGCGCACGCTGGGCGACCCCGACGAGGCGGCCGACGCCGTTCAGGACGCCTTCGTCTCGGCCTACCGCAAGGCCGGGAGTTTCCGCGGCGAGGCGGCGGTGACCACGTGGCTCCACCGCATCGTGGTCAACGCCTGCCTCGACCGCATGCGCAGGAAATCGGTACGCCCGGTGGCCGACGACGAGCTCGTCGAGGCCGCGGAGCGTGACACCCCGATGCTCGACCAGACGGCCGAGCGCGAGGTCTCCATGGAGGTCTCCGCGGCTCTGAAGCTGCTGCCCTCCGACCAGCGCGCCGCGTTGGTGCTCGTGGACATGATGGGCTACTCGATCGAGGACGCGGCCCAGGTGCTGGAGGTGCCGAGCGGCACGGTGAAGAGCCGGTGCGCGCGCGGCCGGGCGAAACTCGCCCCGATTCTTTCCCATTTGCGGAACCGATCAGACCTGTCTCGCGTCTCATCCGCGAAGGGAGCACAACTTCGTGACGGGTGATACGCACTACGACCTGGAGATCTTGGCCGAACTGGCCGAGGGACTCCTCGACGCCGCCACGGCCGTGCAGGTACGCGAACATCTCGCGATCTGCGATCCCTGTGGCGAAAGTCTCGCCGACCTCGCAGCGGTCCGCGAGATGCTCGCGGCGACGCCCACACCGGCGATGCCGATGGGAGTCGCACTGAGAATCGACCGTGCGCTGGCCGCCGAGGCCGAGAGCTTCCGTGGAGGTGGAGTGGGGCTGGTGGAAGCACCGGCCTGGGACGACATAATGCGTGACGCGCCGTGGGAGACGGGATCTCCCGCCGAACCGGCGCCGTGGGAGAGAGCACCTCTTCCCGAGCAGGAGCCTGAGCCGGCCGTGCGGCTGGGGGTCGTCGGCGACGACGGCACCGTGACCCCGGTGAACCCCGCGGGCCCGGCCAGACGTCATGGCGCGCCCCGGCGGGCGACCCGGCGGCGCCGGTGGGCGATGCCCGCCGCGGCGGTGGGCGCGGCGGCGGCGGTGATCGGCGCGACCGTGCTGGCGACCGGGACGCTCACCGCGTCCGGTCCGGCCCCAGGGCCTCCCATCGCCCAGCCCGCGCCGAGTGACACGGTCCAGTACGCGCTGACCGACAGCAACTGGAACTACACCGACGCCGAGCTCCGCGGCTCGCTGCTCAACTACATCGGCCCCGCGACCATCGCCAGCACGACTGACAAGTCCGGGATCGACAAGTGTGTCCAGCAGGTCTCGGCGAAGATCGGCAAGTCGCCCTTCGCCGTGGACCAGGGGTTCTACAACGGGCAGGAGGCCAACATCCTGCTCTTCTGGCAGAACCAGGCCAAGAACACCGTGCGTGTCCACGTCGTGGGCCCGCAGTGCGACAACGTGCGCAAGCCCGGCCTCGCACGCTGGAAGTGACCGGGGAGAGCAGCCGCGGGTAGCGCCCTCGCCCTTTCCGGGAAGGCCCGGCACGGATTCGTCCGTGCCGGGCCTTCCCGTTCTTCCACCTGCGGATCCGTCGGTGCGCCGGGCGGGAATCAGCTGCGCCTAGGATCTGTTGACGCCGGTGGCATCAACAGAGGGAGAGGCACGAGCACTGATGGACGTCCGGAATGTGATCATCATCGGATCGGGTCCCGCCGGTTACACATCCGCTGTGTACTCCGCGCGTGCCGACCTCAACCCACTGGTCTTCGAGGGATCCGTCACCGCCGGTGGCGCCCTGATGAACACCACCGAGGTTGAGAACTTCCCGGGCTTTCCCGACGGCATCATGGGCCCCGACCTGATGGACGGGCTGCGCAAGCAGGCCGAGCGGTTCGGTGCCGAGCTGGTCGCCGACGACGTCGTGGAGGTCGACCTGACCGCCAGCCCCAAGGTCGTCAAGACCGCCACCGACACCTTCTACGCCAAGTCCATCATCCTGGCCACCGGTTCCGGCTACCGCGAGCTGGGCGTGCCCAACGAGAAGCGCCTGTCCGGCCACGGCGTGTCCTGGTGCGCCACCTGCGACGGCTTCTTCTTCCGCGGCCAGGACATCGTGGTCGTGGGCGGCGGCGACACCGCCATGGAGGAGGCCACCTTCCTCACCCGGTTCGCCTCCTCGGTGACCGTCGTGCACCGCCGCGACGAGCTGCGCGCCAGCAAGATCATGCAGGACCGCGCGTTCGCGAACGAGAAGATCCGCTTCGTCTGGGACAGCGAGGTCGTCGACGTGCTGGGCGAGAACAAGGTGAGCGGGGTGCGTCTGCGCAACCTCAAGACCGGCGAGGAGTCCGAGCTGGCGGCCACCGGCCTGTTCATCGCGATCGGGCACGACCCCCGCACCGAGCTCGTCAAGGGCCAGGTGGAGCTCGACGACGAGGGCTACATCAAGGTCGACGCCCCCTCGACCCGCACCAACCTCGACGGCGTCTTCGCCGCCGGCGACGTCGTCGACCACACCTACCGGCAGGCGATCACCGCCGCGGGCACCGGCTGCGCCGCCTCGCTCGACTCCGAGCGCTGGCTGGCCGAGCACGCCGGCGAGTGACGCCGGCCCGCGAGACCGAGACACATCAGGTATCAGCCACCCATCAGGACAGAGGGAGAGCAGGACATTGGGGACCATCAAGCACGTGACCGACGCCAGCTTCGAGGCCGACGTCCTCAAGAGCGACAAGCCCGTGATCGTCGACTTCTGGGCCGAGTGGTGCGGCCCGTGCCGGCAGGTGGCGCCGATCCTGGAGGAGATCGCCGGCGAGCAGGCCGAGAAGCTCACCATCGTCAAGCTGAATGTCGATGAGAATCCGGCAACGGCCACAAATTACGGCGTACTCCAGATTCCCACCCTGAACGTCTATAAGAACGGAGAGGTTGTGAAGCAGATCATCGGTGCCAAGCCGAAGGCCATGCTGCTTCGCGAGCTCGAGGGCATCATCTAGGCCCCCTGCGGCCGGCCGCCCCCCACGGCGCCCGCCGTATCACCCGCTTCCGAGCGGCACACCCACCCACAGAAAGCCCCCCGCCTCACCGCGGGGGGCTTTCACATGCGCCGGGCGTACCGGGTCTCGGCTCCCAGATCGTGGGCATGAAGGGACGCACGGACTCCAAGATGGCGCCGTACGGGCTCCAGGGGGTCTCAGACGGGCCGCAGGGCCCTCTCCGGACTCATGCTCCCAAGGAGCCTCTCCAGTGCCACCTCGACGTCCTCACGCCACGAGACGGCGTTCTTGAGCTCCAGGCGGAGGCGGGGGAAGCGCAGGTGCGGCCGGACCGTCTTGAAACCCACGGAGAGCAGGTAGTCGGCGGGCATCAGGCACGCGCCCGGCTGCTCCCACTTCAGGTCGCCGAACGCCTCGATCGCCCGCACCCCGCGCCGGGTCAGGTCCTTGGCCACGCCCTGGACCAGCATCCGGCCCAGACCGCCCCCGGAGAACTCGGGGATGATGTGCGCGGTCATCAGCAGCACCGCGTCCGCGCTGACCGGCGAGGTCGGGAAGGCCACCGAGCGCGGCACGTAGTGCGGCGGCGCGTAGAGCACGAAACCGGCCGCCACCCCGTCCACGTAGACGATCTTGCCGCAGCTTCCCCACTCCAGCAGCGTGGAGGAGATCCAGGCCTCCTTCTCCAGCCCCGGATCACCGGCCTTCACCGCCCGATCCGCGTTGACGGGATCGAGCTCCCAGAAGACGCACCGGCGGCAGCGGCGCGGCAGGTCGTCGAGATTGTCGAGGGTGACGTTTGCCAGCCGACGCGACACCTGTTGGCCCCAATCCTGGCGAGACGAGTGCAAGCCATGGCGAAAAACGCGCGAAAACGGCGTCTCCAGCTGGCATCGTAGCTCAGTGCGGGTCTTGGTTTCAGGAGGTCCCATCCCCACACTCAGATGACCACGACCTCTGACGTAACCTGGTTTCTCTAATATGAGCGCTTTGTGCGCCACACAATTTAGGAGGTGGACCGTGCCCCAGGATAAAGATCACGGTCAGGCCATCGCTCCGACCCAGGGATCGCGCATCGACGCCTACGTCGACCGGTACGCGGCACGAGCAACCGGGATGGTCGCCTCCGAGATTCGAGCTCTTTTCTCCGTCGCGTCGAGGCCCGAGGTGGTCTCGCTCGCCGGCGGAATGCCGTACGTCACCGCCCTGCCCCTGGACGTGGTGGGGGAGCTGGTCGCCGACCTGGTCGCCAGGCGCGGTCCCGTCGCGCTCCAGTACGGCTCCGGTCAGGGCGACCCGCACCTGCGCGAGCAGATCTGCGACGTCATGCGGCCGGAGGGCATCGAGGCCAACGCCGACGACGTCGTCGTGACCGTCGGCTCCCAGCAGGCCCTCGACCTGATCACCCGGATCTTCATCGACCCGGGTGACGTCGTGCTCGCCGAGGGGCCTTCCTACGTCGGAGCCCTGGGCACGTTCTCCGCCTACCAGGCCAACGTCATCCACGTCGCGATGGACAGCGAGGGAATCGTCCCCGAGTCGCTGGCCCAGACCATCTACGCGCTGAGGAGCGCGGGCAATCGAATCAAGTTCCTCTACACGATCCCCACGTTCCAGAACCCCGCCGGGGTGACGCTCAACGCCGTGCGCAGGCAGCAGGTCCTGGAGATCTGCCAGCGGGCCGACGTGCTGATCGTCGAGGACAACCCGTACGGCATGCTCGGCTTCGACGGTGAGCCCATGCGGACGCTCCGCGCCGACAACGCCGAAGGCGTGGTCTATCTCGGCTCGTTCTCCAAGACCCTGGCCCCCGGCTTCCGGGTCGGCTGGGCGCTCGCCCCGCACGCCATCCGCGAGAAGCTGGTGCTGGCGATGGAGTCCGCGGTCCTTTCGCACTCCTCCTTCACCCAGCTGGCCGTCGGCCAGTATCTCGCCACCCAGCCCTGGCTCGAGCAGATCAAGTCGTTCAGAGAGCTCTACCGCGAGCGCCGCGACACCATGCTCGCCTCGCTGGAGGCCCTGATGCCCGCCGGCGTCACCTGGACCCGCCCCGCGGGCGGGTTCTTCGTCTGGGCCACCCTCCCCGAGGGGCTCGACTCCAAGGCCCTGCTGCCCCGCGCGGTCGCCGAACGGGTGGCCTTCGTACCGGGCACCGGTTTCTTCGCCGACGGCAGCGGCGCGCGGAACATGCGGCTCTCCTACTGCTATCCGGAGCCCGACCGCATCCGCGAGGGCGTCCGCCGCCTGGCCGGGGTGATCGAGCAGGAGCTCCGGGTCCGCGACACGTTCGGAACCGGCTCGTCTCCGGACCGCGTCGGGGTCGACACCCCGGGCCCCGATCTCGCGTAACCATGCCGCACGGTAGGTGTCCCGTGGCGACGGGACACCTACCGGCATGATCTCCTCCCACCCGGTACCGTACGGTGACTTCCTGCGCCGGTGCGCGGCGATAGATCCGGTCCGCCGGGAAGGCCGGGCCATGCGCGACGAGAGCGACAGAACAGGCTCGGAGCGGGCCTTGACGAGAGGTATGTCGGATGAGTGACCTGGGCCATGTGCTCGTCCTGGCGGGCGGACTCTCCTACGAGCGGGAGGTCTCACTGCGTTCGGGGCGACGGGTGAGTGAGGTGCTGCGAGGGGCCGGCATCTCCGTGGAGACCCGCGACACCGACGCGTCGCTGGTTCCCTCCGTGCTCGCGGACCCGCCGGACGCGGTCTTCGTCACCCTTCACGGTGGGGCGGGCGAGGACGGCGCCATCCGCACGGTGCTCGAACTTCTCTCCGTCCCGTACGTCGGTGCCGGCCCCGACGCCTGCCGGGTCGCCTACGACAAGCCCACCGCCAAGACCGTCGTCCGCTCCTTCGGTCTGCGCACCCCCGAATCGGTGACGCTGCCCAAGGAGACCTTTCACGACCTCGGCGCCTCCGCGGTGCTGGCCCGCATCGTGGAGCGCCTCGGCCTGCCCCTGTTCGTCAAGCCGTCCCGCGGCGGCTCCGCGCTCGGTGCGTCGATAGTCCGCAGCGCGGAGGAACTTCCCGCCGCCATGGTCGGCTGCTTCGCCTACGGCGACACCGCGCTGATCGAACGCTGCGTCGACGGCGTCGAGGTCGCCGTCTCCGTGGTCGACCTCGGGAACGGGCCGGTGGCCCTGCCCCCCGTGGAGATCGTCCCCGACGAGGGCGTGTACGACTACGCGGCCCGCTACACCGCCGGGCACACCGAGTTCTTCGCCCCTGCCCGCCTCTCACCCGAGGTCTCCGCGGCCTGCGCCGAGATGGCCGTGACCGCGCACACCGCCCTCGGCCTCCGGGACATCTCCCGCACCGACCTGATCGTCGACGCGGACGGCCTGCCGCACTTCCTCGAAGTCAACGTCGCCCCCGGCATGACCGAGACGTCACTCCTCCCCATGGCCGTGGAGGCCGCCGGCGACGACCTCGGCACCCTCTGCCGGATCCTCCTCGAACAGGCCGCCGCCCGCGGCGCCTGACCTCCGCTCGCTCCCCTGGGAATGGTCGAAGCGCGCGACAGGGGCCGGGCGGGGAGCCTGGAGCGCGGCCCTGGCGGGAACACCGGCGGTCCGATCATCAGCCGATCGCGGGCCGGTAAGGGCCCGACGTGGGTGAGGCCCGCCGAAAGGCGCGGCGGTTCGGTGGAGGGCCGCCGAGAGCCCCAAGGCCGGTGGGAAGCCGGCCGGAGCGGACCAGGGGGCGTACCCGGCGAGCGGACCGTCCCCCTACGCTGGCCGTGTGCTGACCTCCACCCCATTTCCCAAGAGCTTCGCCAGTGACAACCACGCGGGCGTGCACCCCGCGGTGCTCGCCGCCGTCCTCGAAGCGAACACCGGAGACGCCCCCGCTTACGGCGAGGACGTCTGGACCGCCGCGATGGAAGACGCCTTCGGCGCCGAGTTCGGCCCCCAGGCGACCGTCTACCCGATGTTCAACGGCACCGGAGCCAACGTCGTGGGACTGGGACTCGCGCTGCGGCCGTACGACGCGGTGCTCTGCCCGGTCACCGCCCACATCAACACCAACGAGTGCGGCGCGGCCGAACGCGTGCTCGGTGTCAAGCTGGTCACCATCCCCACCGATGACGGCAAAATCTCCGTGGACGACATCCGGGGCCGGCTGTCCGTGCTGGGGGACGCGCACCACTCCCAGCCCAGGGTCATCTCCATCTCCCAGGTGACCGAGTGTGGCACCTGCTACACCGCCGACGAGGTCGCCGAGCTCGCGGAGTTCGCGCACGCGCACGGCCTCTTCCTGCACATGGACGGCGCCCGGTTGGCCAACGCGGCGGCCGAACTCGGCTGCTCGCTCCGCTCCCTCACCACGGACGCGGGCGTGGACCTGCTCAGCTTCGGCGGCACCAAGAACGGCGCCATGGGCGCCGAGGCGCTCGTGGTCCTCCGCCCCGAACTGGACGCCCCGACGCCGTTCCTACGCAAGCAGGGAATGCAGCTCGCCTCCAAGATGCGCTTCGTCTCCGCCCAGCTGACCGCGCTCCTCACCGATGACCTCTGGCGCGAGAACGCCGCCCACGCGAACGCCATGGCCCACCGTCTGGCCGAGGGCGTCGCCGACCTCCCCGGCGTCTCCCTGCGTTACCCGGTGCAGTCCAACGCGGTCTTTCCCGCCCTCCCGGAGAAGGTCATCGCGGAGTTGCAGCAGCGCTATCTCTTCCATGTCTGGGACGCGGCCGAGAACGTGGTCCGCTGGGTGACCTCCTTTGACACCACCCCCGAACATGTCGACGCCTTCGTCGCCGACATCCGGCTCGCCGTCCAGGAGGCGGCCGGCTCCTGAGTGACGGCTGTTTCACGTGAAACAGCCGTCCACGCGAGCCCGCCATCCCCGAATGTGAACCTCGGCGTTCCGGTACGGCACTCCTGTCCGTCCGCGTCGATCGGCACTCGATGTTTCACGTGAAACGGCGCCGTCTCCGTCGCGGCGACAGGGGGCCGCACCGGCCAACCTCGGTGCGCCGGCGTCAGGGGCGGAACACTTGGCAGCCGTACGGCCCTGAGGCCTCGCGTGCGCGTACGGCAAGGCGCATTGAACCCGAGGGCTTCACTCGACCGTCGCGGTGGCGTACGACGGCCAAGGAGGGACGTCGGGAACATGAGAACGGCCTCCCTGTTTCACGTGAAACAGGGAGGCCGTTCGAGCGGAGAACCCTCCGGGAGAGGGGGCGGGGGTCCGGGATTCACCGGCTCACAACGGGGGCGCCATTGACCCCGCGTTCACGAGCCCTGCCGGAAATCATCCTTCCTGCACCTGCAGCGATCCCGGGGCCATCGTGCTGATGATGCGCTCCAGGTCGTCGATGGTCGCGAACTCCACCACGATGCGACCCTTGCGGCGGCCGAAGTCGACCTTCACCCGGGTCTCGAAGCGGTCGGAGAGACGGTCTGCCAGCTGCCGGAGGACGGGCTCCTCGGTGGGCTTCGCCCGAGGGGTTCGCGGGGCCGGAGCCGGTGCCGCCTTGGCATCGCCCACGGCGACGATCTCCTCGACCGCGCGGACCGACAGCAGCTCGGCAACGATCCTGCGGGCGAGATGCTCCTGGGCGGCGGGGTCGTCCAAGCGGAGCAGGGCCCGCGCGTGCCCCGCGCTGATCGTGCCGGCCGCGACACTGAGCTGCACGCCGGGCGGCAACTTCAGCAGGCGGAGCGTGTTGGTCACGTGGGAGCGGGAGCGGCCGATGCGGGTGGCGAGCTGCTCGTGGGTCGCGCCGAAGTCGTCGAGCAGTTGCTGATAGGCCGCCGCCTCCTCCAGAGCGTTGAGCTGCTCGCGCTGGAGGTTCTCGATGAGCGCGTCAAGCAGGAGCTTGTCCTCCTGAGTGCTCCGCACGATCGCGGGGATCTCGGAGAGGCCGGCGAGCTTGGAAGCGCGCCAGCGGCGCTCGCCCATGACCAGCTCGTAGCGCCCCTCGCCTGTCGCGCGCACCACGACCGGCTGAAGCAGGCCGACTTCGCCGATCGAGGTGGCCAGCTCCTTCAGGGCCTCCTCGTCGAAGACGTCGCGAGGCTGGCGCGGGTTGGGCGCGATGTCGTCGACGGGGATCTCAAGGAAGTAGGCGCCCGCGACCGGCTTGGGGCCGGGCTGCTCCGGCACCGCCGGCTCCGGGGCGACCATCGTCACGGTCATCGACACAGGTGTCTCGGCGACGACGGCCGGGCCCGTCGGGATGAGGGCCCCCAGTCCCCTGCCCAGCCCTCTCGGCTGCTTACTCACTGCCCCTCCCGAGGCTCAAGATGCCGCCCTCATTCGCGGTACTCATACGGCCACACCGCGATAAGCGATCTCACGAGCGGCGTCCATATAGGCCATCGCACCGCTGGAGCCCGGGTCGTACGTCATGACCGACTGACCATAGCTCGGGGCCTCGGAGACACGCACGCTCCGGGGGATCAACGTGCTCAACACCGTCGCGCCGAAGTGGGAGCGGACCTCGTCGGCCACCTGGGAGGCCAGCCGGGTGCGTCCGTCGTACATCGTCATGAGAATGGTGGAGAGGTCAAGCGTGGGGTTCAGATGGGCACGGACCAGATCCACGTTTCTCAACAGCTGCCCAAGACCCTCCAGCGCGTAGTACTCGCACTGGATGGGAATCAGCAACTCGTTTGCGGCCATCAACGCGTTGACGGTGAGCAGGCCGAGCGAGGGAGGGCAGTCAATGAGGATGTAGTCGAACTCAACGGCGTCGTACGCGGTCAGCGCGCGCTGCAGGCGAGCCTCACGGGCGACCATGGAGACCAACTCGATCTCGGCACCGGCCAGGTCGATCGTGGCGGGAGCACAGTAGAGCCCCGGCATGTCCGGGACCTCCTTCACCACCTCCGCGAGCGGCATGTCCTCCACGAGCACCTTGTACATGTCCGGTACGTCGCCGCGGTGCTCGACGGCCAGGGCCGTCGAGGCGTTGCCCTGGGGGTCGAGGTCGACCACGAGCACCCGCTGGCCATGCATGGACAGCGCTGCCGCCAGGTTGACCGACGTGGTGGTCTTACCGACGCCGCCCTTCTGGTTGGCGACGGTGAAGATCCGGGTTTTGGGAGGGCGGGGCCAATCCCCATCTCGGACCCCGGTGGAACCTCCGGGAGCGGCGGTCTTCCGGGTCGATGTTTCACGTGAAACCACTGAGCTGAGTGCCTCTCGTACCAGCGGCGAGTCGCCGGGATTAAGGGGGGTCTGGGTCACGGTCGTCGTCCTTTCAACCGGCCTGACTACGGCACCGGGAGCCGGTGCCGGCCAACCCAGACCGGAAAGGCGTCCATGTGGCAAAGCGGCCGGATCCTCGGGCCAGCCGAGACCGCTCGTCGCGCTGGCAATCGCACCTGTACGGTCGTCCACTGGCCTCGTACTCGCTTTGCTCGGTTTGTCTACTGGCCTCGCGCTACCTGCCTCGCGAGGCGCGATCCTTCCGGCGAGCGGTCTTCCGCGCTCCTTCTGGAGCTCGACCGGCGACCACCCGGATGAGAGTTGTGGGCGGCTCGACCTTACCGTGCCCGACCGATGTGAGCTCAGCGGTTTGAACCCCACTCGACCGCAATTGCCGTTCGGCGTCCGCCAATTCCTCCGCGGCACGCTCGCCCTTCATGGCCAGCAGCTCGCCCCCCTCGCGCAGGAGGGGAAGCGCCCACTTCAGCAGGCGGTCGAGCGGTGCCACCGCACGGGCGGAGGCGACGTCGAACTCCCGCCTGCCCGCGAACTCCTCCGCCCGGCCGCGCAACACCTCGACGTTGCCGAGCTTCAGCGACTCCACGCACTCCTCCAGGAAGACCGTCCGGCGAAGGAGCGGCTCCAGAAGGGTGACGGTGATGTCCGGCCGTACGATCGCCAGGACCAGGCCCGGCAGTCCGGCGCCGGAACCGATGTCGACCAGGCGCGCGCCTGCGGGCACCGCCTCGGCGACCACCGCGCAGTTGAGCAGGTGGCGGTCCCAGATGCGCGGCACCTCCCGCGGACCGAGCAGCCCGCGCACCACCCCGGGGCCGGCCAGCAGTTCCGCGAACGCCTCCGCCCTGGCCCAGGCGTCACCGGCGAACACCTCGCGCGCGACCTCGGGCGGCTCAGGGATCTGGTCACTCACTCGACGCTCACTCTTCCCTCGGAAATGTCGGGGTCAGGCCGGTCTTAAGGCTAACGGCCCGCCTCGACGGCACCGCACGGCGCGGGCCCCGAACTCGTATGCCACCGCCGACATCGTACGGAACAGGCCGTGAAAAAGGCCGCCGCCCCTGGAAGAACCAGGGGCGGCGGCCTCTGCCCGTCCGCTCCGTCGCTAGACGGGGAGGACCACCACGAAACGGCGGGGCTCCTCGCCCTCGGACTCGCTCCGCAGGCCCGCCGCCGCGACGGCGTCATGCACGATCTTCCGCTCGAACGGGGTCATCGGCTGCAGCGACTTGGGCTCGCCATCCCGCTTGACGTCCGCAGCGATCTTGGTGCCGAGCTCGCTCAGCTCGCTCCGGCGGCGGTCGCGGTAGCCGCCGATATCGAGCATCAGGCGCGACCGCTCACCCGTCTGGCGGTGGACCGCGAGACGCGTCAATTCCTGGATGGCCTCCAGCACCTCGCCGTTGGGGCCGACCAGATCACCGCCCTTGATATCGACCACCGACACCACGGCGCGATCACCTTCGACATCCATATCGATGTCACCGTCGATGTCGGCGATGTCGAGCAGACCCTCGACGTAATCCGCCGCGATCTCGCCTTCCTGCTCCAGGGCGGCGAGATCGGGAGCCGCCTTCACGGGCTCCCTCTCGGCCTCGGCCTCGGTCACGTCCGGCCACTCCTTCGTGCTGTCGGGATGAGACGTCAGGACTTCTTGCTACCGGTCCGCTTGCTGCGGGGCTGGCGGGTGGGCTGCTGGCGGACCACCTTGGGCTCCGGCGCGGGCGGCGCCTCAGGCTCGGGGGCGGTCTTCTTGACCTTGCTCAGCAGGCTCGGCTTGGGCTCGGGGGTCGTGACGTTGCCCTTCGCGTCGACCACCGGGGAGGGGTTGCGGCTGTAGAACCAGTGCTGCTGGCCGAGGGTCCAGAGGTTCGTGGTGACCCAGTAGAGGATCAGGCCCAGGGGGAAGTTCAGCGAGAAGATGGCGAACAGCGGCGAGATGTACATCAGGATCTTCTGCTGCTGCGCCATCGGGTTGTCCGGCATCTGGGCCATCGAGCGGGTCACGCTCTGCCGGACGGTAAGGAAGGTGGTCAGCGAGCTGATCGCCACGAAGACGGCGAGAACGACCTTGGTGACGATGGGGTCGGCGTTCAGCGCGATGATGTCGTTCGCACTGGTGAAGAAGGTCGCCGGGATCGGCGCGCCGAAGATGTGGGCCGCCCTGGCGCTGTCCATCAGCTGCTGGGTCATGCCGAACTTGGGAACCGGGCTGTTGGCCATGGCCTGGAGCACGGTGAACATCGAGATGAAGATCGGGAACTGCGCCAGAATCGGCAGGCAGCCACCCAGCGGGTTGGCGCCCTGCCCCTGGTACAGCGCCATGACCTCCTGGTTCATCCGCTGCTTGTCGTTCTTGTAGCGTTTGCGGATCTCCTGGACCTTTGGCGCCAGTTCCTGCATCTTCTTCGAGGAACGCATCTGCTTGAGGAAGAGCGGGAAGATCAACAGCCGCATCAGCACGGTGAGCGTGATGATGGTCAGCGCCCAGTTGAGCCCGCTGTTCCTCGGGATGAAGGTGCTGTAGCCCTCGTGAATCCAGGTGATTACTTGGGCGACGGCCGTGTAAAGCCAGTTCAGCCAGGACAGCTCCACCGAGCTAGCTCCCTTGCGTTTCGTCGGACCGGCCCGGGGGAACCGGGTCATAGCCTCCGGGATGGAATGGGTGGCAACGCCCGATTCTCCGGATCGTCAACCATGTGCCGCGTAGCGCGCCGTGAACGGCTACGGCTTCGAGGCCATAGGCACTGCACGAGGGGTGGAAACGGCAACGGGGACCCAGCAAAGGGCTCACGAAGGCCCGGTAGAACCGGATCGGAGCCATCAGGATCCTGGCAGCCGGAGAAATCCCGGCGATCTGCTGCGCCGTCATCATCGCCCATCCATGCGAGCCCCCGGGGGCTCTAGCCGCCTGAGTAAACGATCCAGCGCGACGTCGAGTTCGGCGGCAATGCGCTCGCTTCGCGCGGACGCGGCCGGTGGATTGGCGCGTACAACAAGCAGGCTACCTCGCGGAAGCCGGTCGAGACGGTCTCGCATGAGGTGTCGCAACTGACGTTTGACCCGATTTCTGATGACCGCGCCTCCCACGGCGCGACTCACCACGAATCCGACCAGGGGGGGATCATCAGTGTCAGGGCGCATGCCAAAGTGCGCGACCAGGGTGGGGCGGCCTGCTCGGCTTCCCCTTCTGATCGCGCCGGCGAAATCGTCGCCCCGGCGCATGCGGGACCCGGACGGCAACACGAGAGATCTTCGTGACCCTGGGCAGGTACGCCTGTCGCCCGTCGGCATCGCTGCCGACGGGCGACGGGCTCTGCTGCCTTGGCCCGGCGGACCGGGCGCAACGGATGCGTCAGGCGGAGAGCTCGGCGCGGCCCTTGCGACGGCGAGCGGCAAGGATGGCGCGGCCGGCGCGGGTGCGCATGCGGAGCCGGAAGCCGTGGGTCTTCGCACGACGGCGGTTGTTCGGCTGGAAAGTACGCTTGCTCACGAGTGGGCTCCAGGCTCAAGACGCATCCCCAGCACATGGGGACGCTCGACAGTGGCTGGCCTGCCGGATGCGGGGCATGCGAAATAGCCGCCGCGTGGCAAGCCGACCGTCGTACGTTACGGGGCAGGCGCGTCCCAGGTCAAACCGGAGAACATCCTGGAGCACGCGAACACAGGTTATCCACCTTTCCACAGGCACGTTTTCCACCGGCGCCCCGCCGTCCACAGGATGTGCACTCTGTCTCCCCCGTACTGCCACTAGGCTGTGGACAACGTCTTGTACACAGCTGTGGACAGGGCTACCCTCGGCCCTTCCAAACCCTCTCTCCACTGCGAGGACCCGTCGGACCGCGGGTAACAGACTGTGCACAGCCTGTGGATTCGGTGTGGATATCGAACGGTGCCCACGAAGGTGCCACGAGACGCCCGGCGTGTGGACAACGGCGAGATCCGGTGCTTCCGGCGGCCATCGATGTGGATAAACAGATCGCGGTAGGCCAGCGGGGGCCGCGTCGGGAGGAGGGGAGCCGAGCCATGGACGGAACGGACCTCAGCGCGGTCTGGGCGAGGGCGCTGGAGAACTCCCTGAACGAGAACGTCCCGTCTCAGCAGCGGGTCTGGCTCAACATGACCCGGCCCTTCGGCCTCATGAACGACACGGTGGTGCTCGCCGCACCCACGGATTTCGCCAGAGATGTTCTGGAGAACAAGCTTCGTCCGCTTATCAGTCACGCGCTCTCCCAGGAGTTCGGCCGCCCGATGCGGGTGGCGGTCATGGTCGACCCCAGCGCGGCGGGCCCCGAGCCCGGACTCGCCTCCCGCCAGGACCCTTATCCCCAGGCGCAACCGCAGGGTTATACACAGGCCGGCGGGGCCCAGCAGGGTTATGCACAACCGGCCAATCCCCAGCACCACGGGGGTTCGGTGCCCCATCCCCCCTATCAGGGGGGTAATCCGGCCGCCCAGCCGTCCACCGAATATCCACAGGCCCAGCCGTTCTCCTACCCGTACCAGCAGGGCGAGGAATCCTCCCAGCCGTACCGCCCCTCGGAGCCGTCCCAGGCTCCCTCGCCGGGGGAACCGAGCCCCGGATACAACCGCGGCGGCTACACCGCGCCCTCGCCGCGTCCCGAGCCCGACTCCTTCGACCGCGGCGCGCCCGCGGTGCCCGGTGCGGGCGGCGTACCGAACAGGTGGGACAGCCGCGGGAGCCGGACGCAGGGCGAGCCCGCCCGGCTGAACCCGAAGTACACCTTCGAGACCTTCGTCATCGGCTCCAGCAACCGTTTCGCCCACGCGGCCGCGGTCGCGGTGGCCGAGGCGCCCGCCAAGGCGTACAACCCACTGTTCATCTACGGCGACTCGGGGCTGGGCAAGACCCACCTGCTGCACGCGATCGGCCACTACGCCCAGAGCCTGTACGACGGCGCGCGGGTGCGGTACGTGAGCTCCGAGGAGTTCACCAACGACTTCATCAACTCCATCCGCGACCACAAGGCCGACAACTTCCGGGGCCGCTACCGGGCCGTGGACATCCTGCTGGTGGACGACATCCAGTTCCTGGAGGGCAAGGAGCAGACGCAGGAGGAGTTCTTCCACACCTTCAACACCCTGCACAACTCCAACAAACAGATCGTCATCTCCAGCGACCGGGCGCCGAAACAGCTGGTCACGCTGGAGGACCGGCTCCGCAACCGGTTCGAGTGGGGCCTGATCACCGACGTCCAGCCGCCCGAGCTGGAGACGCGCATCGCGATCCTGCGCAAGAAGGCGATCCAGGAGGGCCTGGCCGCGCCGCCCGAGGTGCTGGAGTACATCGCCAGCCGCATCTCCACCAACATCCGCGAGCTGGAGGGTGCCCTGATAAGGGTGACCGCGTTCGCCAGCCTCAACCGGCAGTCGGTCGATCTACAGCTCACCGAGGTCGTGCTCAAGGATCTGATCACCGAGGACGCCGGGTCCGAGATAACGGTCGCCACGATCATGGCCTCCACCGCCGCCTACTTCGGCCTGTCGATCGACGACCTGTGCGGCGGGTCGCGTTCGCGCGTCCTGGTCACCGCCCGCCAGATCGCCATGTACCTGTGCCGGGAGCTGACCGACATGTCGCTCCCGAAGATCGGCCAGCAGTTCGGCGGCCGCGACCACACCACGGTCATGCACGCCGACCGGAAGATCCGCTCCCTGATGGCCGAGCGCCGCTCGATCTACAACCAGGTCAACGAACTCACCACCAGGATCAAGCAGCAGTCCCGCAATGGCTGAGGTTTTTCACCCCGTGATGCACAGGCTGTGGAAAACCTTGTGGATCAACGATTCGCGAGGGCGGGGAAGGCTCCGGGGCGTCCCCCCATGATCATCAGCAAACAAGCCGGTCCGAACCCTGTTCTGGGACTGTGGACGACTCTGGGGAGAAGTTGGGGACAACCTGTGGGTAACCCGTGGACAACCTGGGGACGCCCTGTGGGGAGAGTTTTCCACAAGGACAAACCGACCTCATACCCGGTGGATAACCTGGGGAAACCTCGTGGATAACCGGTGGACAGAGCGCGCCGAATCTGGGGACGGCCTGTGGGTACTCCGCGGTTCTCCCCAGCCCCAAGAGTTGTCCACAGTGGGCGCCCACAGCCCCGGTGGATGAAAAAACCGCACTTGACCTGCGGAAACAATGGCTTTCCACAGTATCCACACCCCCTAATACGATGGCCACTTGTATCTCTACTAGGAAACCCAAGAGCCATAAGAGGGGTTCCGGGAGAGCTCAGGCTCCAGACAGTGAACACTTGAACCCCAGGCACCGAGCGGACGGCGCTCGATACACAGGAGGCAGATCCACGTGATGTTCCGGGTCGACCGAGACGTGCTCGCTGAGGCGGTCGCATGGACGGCGCGCAGCCTGCCGGCGCGTCCCTCCGTGCCGGTGCTGGCCGGCATGCGCCTTGAGGTCACTGAGGACGGGCAACTCAAGCTCTCGGGCTTCGACTACGAGGTCTCCGCCGAGGTGACCCTCGAACTGCAGACGGGCGAGGCGGGCGTGGTGCTCGTCTCGGGCAGGCTGCTCGCCGAGATCACCAGGGCGCTCCCCGCGCAGCCTGTGGACTTCGTCGTGGAGGGCGCCAAGGCGGTCGTCACCTGTGGCAGCGCCCGGTTCACCCTCCTGACCATGCCTGTGGAGGACTATCCCTCGCTGCCGACCATGCCACCGGCCGCCGGCCGGGTGGGCAGCGACGTGTTCGCCTCCGCCGTCGGTCAGGTCGCCGTGGCCGCGGGCAAGGACGACACCCTGCCGATGCTCACCGGCGTGCGCGTGGAGATCGAGGGGGACACCGTCACCCTCGCGGCGACCGACCGTTACCGCCTCGCCGTGCGGGAGCTGAAGTGGCAGCCGGACCAGCCCGACTTCTCGGCGATCGCGATGATCCCGGGCAGGACCCTCGCGGACACGGCCAAGGCCCTGGGGGGCACCGGTGCCGAGGTCGAGATCGCGATGAGCTCCGCGGGGGGCACCGGTGAGGGCATGATCGGCTTCTCCAGCGCGGGGCGCCGCACCACCACCAGGCTGCTCGACCCCGAGTTCCCCAAGTACCGCTCGCTGCTGCCCACCGAGTTCTCCGCCCGCGCGCAGCTGCCGACGGCGGCCTTCGTCGAGGCCGTCAAGCGCGTGGCCCTGGTCGCCGAGCGCAACACGCCGGTACGGCTCGCCTTCCGCGGCGACGAGGTCGTCCTGGAGGCGGGCAGCGGCGACGAGGCGCAGGCCGTCGAGGTGCTCCCCGTCGAGTTCGAGGGCGAGGACATCAACATCGCCTTCAACCACCAGTTCCTGCTGGAGGGCCTTGGCGCGATCGACTCCGACGTGGCCCGCCTGCAGATGACCACGTCCACCAAGCCGGCCATCCTCACCGGTGGCAAGCCTGTGGACGACGGAGAGGTTCCCGACTACCGCTACCTGATCATGCCCATCCGGCTCTCCAGCTGATGATGGGGGTGCCCCGCTCAGGCGCGCCGTGGCTCAAGGCGTGCCTGAACGGTGCCCGGAGGCCCGGCGACCACCCGGCCCTCCCCCTGGCCCCTCTGGAGCTCGCTGAGGCGGCCCGTGAGGCCCGTGAGGCGGGTGCGGACGCTGTTCACATGCATCCGCGCGACGAGGGCGGCAGCGAGTCGCTCAGCACCGTCCACATCGGGGCGGCGGTGCGCGCGGTGCGCGAGGCGTGCCCCGGGCTTCCCGTGGGGGTGAGCACGGGGTTGTGGATAACCGGCGGGGATGTGGACGCGCGGCGCGCGGCCGTCCGAGGCTGGTCCGCGCTCGCCCCCGGCGACCTGCCGGACTTCGCGTCCGTGAATCTCTCGGAACCCGGCTTCCGGGACCTGTGGCATGATCTGCGGCGGCTCGGAGTGGACGTGGAGGCCGGGGTCTGGTCCACAGACGACGCCGACGCGCTCGCCGCGAGCGGACTGGAGTGCGCCCGGGTGCTCGTCGAGATCCTCGGTGGCCCCGCGGACACGGCCGTCCGCCGGGCGCGCGCGATCCTGGACCGCCTCGCCGAGCTCGGTGTACCGGGACCGCGGCTGCTCCACGGGGAGGAGGAACCGACCTGGATTCTCCTGGACTTCGCGGGGCAGTCGGGGCTGGCCACGCGCATCGGCCTGGAGGACGTCCTCCACGGTCCCACGGGTGATCCGGTAGGCGGGAACCCCGAGCTGGTAAGGCTTGCGCGGGCACGTCTGACGTAGGTGAACGATGGAACCCTGAAGGGGGTGCTCGTATGCAGATCGGCATGGTCGGGCTGGGCAAGATGGGCGGCAGGATGGCTGAGCGCCTGCGCCGCGGCGGCCACGAGGTCGTCGGTTACGACCGCGATCCCGCGGTCAGCGACGTCTCCGGCCTGGAGGAGCTCGCGGAGCGGCTCCAGACGCCGCGAACGGTATGGGTCATGGTGCCCTCAGGGGAACCGACCCGGGCGACGATCGAGGCGCTCGGCGAGGTACTGGCCCCCGGCGACCTCCTCATCGACGGAGGCAACTCGCACTACGTCGACGACCAGCGGCACGGCGCCGCGCTCGCCGCGAAGGGCATCGGGTTCGTCGACTGCGGCGTGAGCGGCGGAGTCTGGGGGCTGGAGAACGGCTACGCGCTCATGGTCGGCGGCGACAGGGCCGACGTCGAACGGGCGATGCCGATCTTCGAGACCCTCAAGCCCGAGGGCGAGGACGGCTTCGTCCACGCGGGCAGGATCGGTGCCGGTCACTTCGCCAAGATGGTCCACAACGGTATCGAGTACGGCATGATGCAGGCCTTCGCCGAGGGCTGGGAGCTGCTGGAGGCCGCCGACATCGTGACCGACGTGCCCGGCGCCTTCAAGAGCTGGCGGCAGGGCACCGTCATCCGCTCCTGGCTGCTCGACCTGATGGTCCGCGCACTTGAGGAGGACCCCGCTCTGGAGCAGCTCGAGGGCTACGCGCAGGACTCCGGCGAGGGCCGCTGGACGGTTCAGGCGGCCGTCGACCTCGCGGTCCCGCTGCCGGTCATCACCGCCGCCCTGTACGCCAGGTTCGCCTCCCGCCAGGACGACTCGCCGGCCATGAAGGTCGTCGCGGCCCTGCGCAACCAGTTCGGCGGCCACGCGGTCACCTCCAGGGCGGGTTCGGCGGCCAAGGGCGCCGACTCCCCCGGCGCCGACGTCACCCCCCCGGTCGAGGCGGCCGGCTAGCGCGGCGTTCCCCGTCCAAGGCGCGGGCCCACCACAGCTCCCGGCTCGGCAGGGCCGCTCCGGCAGCCGCGGCCGTACGTTCGCGACCTCCGTCGCAGGGCTCGCGCCATACCTTTTCCACGGGGCGCGAGCCGTGCGGGCGCCGGAGGCCACGGTGATGGGCGGGGCCGACTAATCTTCCTGGGGTGCATGTCGCCCATCTCTCCCTGACCGACTTCCGGTCCTACGAAACCGTCGATCTCGGCATGGAGCCGGGGGTCACGGCCTTCGTCGGGCCCAACGGCATGGGAAAGACCAACCTGGTCGAGGCGCTGGGTTACGTGGCGACGCAGGCCAGCCACCGGGTCGCCGGCGACGGGCCGCTGGTCCGGCAGGGCGCGGCGCGGGCGGTCGTACGCTCGGTGGTGGTCCGCGACGACCGGCGCGCGCTGATCGAGTTGGAGATCAACCCGGGCAGGGCCAACAGGGCCAGGCTGAACCGCTCGCCCGTCTCTCGCACGCGCGATGTCGTCGGCCTGCTGCGCACCGTCCTGTTCGCTCCTGAGGACCTCTCCATGGTCAAGGGCGACCCCTCCGAGCGGCGCCGGTTCCTCGACGATCTCCTGGTGGCCAGGGCGCCCAGGTTCGCGGGGGTGCGTGCCGACTACGACAGGGTGCTCAAGCAGCGCGGTGCCCTGCTGCGCACGGCCGCGCAGGCCCGGCGGGGGCGCGGCCGGAGCACCCGGCGGGCCGAGAGCGACGCGGCGTTCGCCGAGGCCGGGGCGGGGGACCCACTGAGCACCCTTGAGGTCTGGGACGCCCACCTGGCCACGCACGGTGCCGAACTGCTCGCGGCCAGGCTGGAACTGGTGGAGACGCTGCGCCCCCTGGTCGCCGCCTCGTACGCCTCTCTCGCGCCCGACTCCGCCCCCGCGAGGCTGGAGTACCGCGGCACCCTGCCCGCGGACGCCGGCACCGACCGCGCCGAGCTGGCGGAGCGGCTGCGGGCCGGCCTGCTGGAGGTTCGCGCCGCCGAGCTCGAACGTGGCGTCACCCTGCTCGGCCCGCACCGCGACGACCTGTTCCTCGGGCTGGGGGAGCTGCCCGCGCGCGGCTACGCCAGCCACGGTGAGTCGTGGTCGTACGCGCTGGCGCTCAGACTGGCCGCCTACGACCTGCTCAGGGCCGACGGCGGCGACCCGGTCCTGATCCTGGACGACGTCTTCGCCGAGCTGGACAACAGGCGCCGGCGTCGCCTGGCCGAGATGGTCGCCCCCGCCGAACAGGTGCTGATCACCGCCGCGGTCCCCGACGACGTGCCGAAGGAGCTGGCCGGAGGCCGGTTCGACGTGACAGAGGGAGGCGTGGTCCGTGCCCGATGACGCAGAGCCTGGATCGAGCGGTGGCGGGGCGGACGCCACGGCTCCCGGGTCGGCGAGGAGCGCGGCCGCCAAGGGGGCGGCGATGGCCAGGGAGAAGCTGGCCCAGGCCAAGTCGGACGCCGCCAGGCGAGGGCAGCTCCCCCGCAGGGAGCCGCGCCGCAGGGCGTCCGGGCCGCGCAGGGACGCGGGTGATCCCCAGCTCTTCGGCAGGGCCATCGCCGACCTGCTCGCCGATCGGGGCTGGCAGCAGCCCGCCGCGATCGGCGGGGTCTTCGGCCGCTGGCACGAGATCGTCGGCCCGGACATGGCGGCCCACACCAGGCCGGAGACCTTCGCGGAGGGCGAGGTCGTGGTCGTCGCGGACTCCACCGCCTGGGCCACCCAGGTGCGTCTGCTGGCAAGGACCCTCGTAAGAAGGTTGAACGAGGAGCTAGGGGACGGAACGGTGCAACGGGTCAAGGTCCGTGGACCGCAGAACGGCCCCCGCTCCAGCGGCGGTCTGCGCGTCACCGGAAGCCGCGGCCCGGGCGACACATACGGCTGACTCGGCGCTCAGAAACGGATCAGTAGCCTTTCTGGCGCGACAAACCCCGCCCCCGTAGGGGGATGTTCAAGACGATGATCGTCACGCGACAGGCCATTCCAGGGGCCGTCAATGCCACATGATGTGCTCTGAGCCGCTAGAATGAAATCGAATTCCGGACACGTCCGTTTGCGTGTCACCCCCGGCGTGTGTGCCGGCTCCCCTGGGTGGACGCATCGGGGCATTCACGACGGTGACGGGCACGGCGGGGCTACACGTTTGTCTCCCTGCCGCGTGTCCGCGGCAGGAGGATTTCGCACTTGTCCTACGACGCTAGCTCAATCACTGTTCTCGAAGGACTTGAGGCGGTCCGTAAGCGCCCCGGCATGTACATCGGCTCCACCGGTGAGCGCGGTCTCCATCACCTCGTCTACGAGGTCGTCGACAACTCCGTCGACGAGGCCCTGGCCGGGCACGCCGACCGGATCGAGATCACCCTGCTCGCCGACAACGGCGTGCGGGTCGTCGACAACGGCCGTGGTATCCCGGTCGGCAACGTTCCCGGCGAGAACCGTCCCGCGGTCGAGGTCGTGCTGACCGTGCTGCACGCGGGCGGCAAGTTCGACGACAAGTCGTACGCGGTCTCCGGAGGACTGCACGGCGTGGGCGTCTCCGTCGTCAACGCGCTGTCCAGCAGGCTCGAGGTGGAGATCCGCACCGACGGCCACCACTGGCGGCAGACCTACGTCGGCACCCGGCCCACCACCTCCCTGATCAAGGGCGAGGAGACCGACGAGACCGGCACCTCGATCACCTTCTGGGCCGACGGGACCATCTTCGAGACCACGACCTGGCACTTCGAGACTCTCGCGCGCCGCTTCCAGGAGATGGCCTTCCTCAACAAGGGCCTGACGATCTCCATCAGGGACGAGCGCCCCGAGTTCATCGAGGATGACCCCAAAGAGGTCACCTACCACTACGAGGGCGGTCTGTCCGACTTCGTCAAGCATCTCAACTCCAAGAAGGAACCCACCCACGTATCGGTGATCGACTTCGAGGAGCACGGAGACGGCATCGCGGTCGAGATCGCGATGCAGTGGAACAACTCGTACAGCGAGTCGGTCTACACCTTCGCCAACACGATCAACACCGCGGAGGGCGGCACCCACGAGGAGGGCTTCCGCGCGGCGCTGACGTCCATCGTCAACCGCTACGCGCGCGAGCAGAAGTTCCTCAAGGAGGGCAAGGACGACAACCTCGCGGGTGAGGACATTCGCGAGGGCCTCACCGCGATCATCTCGGTGAAGCTGGCCGACCCGCAGTTCGAGGGCCAGACCAAGACCAAGCTGGGCAACACCGAGGCCAAGTCGTTCGTCCAGAAGGCCTGCAACGACCACCTGCGCGACTGGTTCGAGCGCAACCCCGGTGAGGCCAAGGACATCATCACGAAGTCCCTGCAGGCCTCCCGCGCCCGCCTCGCGGCCCGCCAGGCCCGTGACCTGACCCGGCGCAAGTCGCTGCTGGAGTCGGGCTCCGGTCTGCCGGGCAAGCTGGCCGACTGCCAGTGGAGCGATCCGGAGAAGTGCGAGCTGTACATCGTCGAGGGTGACTCGGCGGGCGGCTCGGCCAAGGGCGGGCGCGACTCCAAGTTCCAGGCGATCCTCCCGATCCGCGGCAAGATCCTCAACGTGGAGAAGGCCCGGATCGACAAGGTCCTGCAGAACCAGGAGGTCCAGGCGCTGATCACGGCCATGGGCACCGGTGTGCACGACGAGTTCGACATCACCAAGCTCCGCTACCACAAGCTCATCCTGATGGCGGACGCCGACGTCGACGGCCAGCACATCACGACCCTGCTGCTGACCCTGCTGTTCCGCTTCATGCGGCCGCTGATCGAGGCGGGGCACGTCTACCTCTCCCAGCCGCCGCTCTACAAGATCAAGTGGGACAGGAGGGGCGACGACGCCTCCTACGCCTACTCCGACCGCGAGCGCGACGCGGTCATCCAGGCCGGCATCGACGCGGGCAAGCCGGACCCCCGGCCCCGTGACAACGTGCAGCGCTTCAAGGGTCTGGGCGAGATGAACGCCGCCCAGCTCTGGGATACGACCATGAACCCCGACACCCGCCTGCTCCTGCAGGTCACCCTTGACGATGCGGCCCAGGCCGACGAGCTGTTCAGCGTGCTCATGGGTGAGGACGTCGAGGCGCGCCGCTCCTTCATCATCAGGAACGCCCGGGACGTCCGTTTCCTTGACGTGTAGCGGTAGCCGTACCAGAAAAGGATCTTGACCTGTGACGGAAGTCAACACTCCGCCCGGCCCTCCGGTAGACCGCGTCGAGCCGGTCGACATCCAGTCCGAGATGCAGCGCAGCTACATGGACTACGCGATGTCGGTCATCGTCTCGCGCGCGCTGCCGGACGTCCGCGACGGCATGAAGCCGGTGCATCGCCGGGTGCTGTACGCCATGTACGACGGCGGCTACCGGCCCGACCGCGGCTACTTCAAGTGCTCCCGCGTCGTCGGTGACGTCATGGGCTCCTACCACCCGCACGGCGACGCGTCGATCTACGCCACCGTGGTGCGGATGGCCCAGCACTGGGCGCTGCGCTACCCGCTGGTCGACGGGCAGGGCAACTTCGGCTCGCCGGGCAACGACCCGCCCGCGGCGATGCGCTACACCGAGTGCAAGCTCGCGCCCATCGCCATGGAGATGCTGCGCGACATCGACAAGGACACCGTCGATCTCATCCCCAACTACGACGGGCGCTCCCAGGAGCCGACGGTCCTGCCCTCGCGCTTCCCCAACCTGCTGGTCAACGGGGCGGCGGGCATCGCGGTCGGCATGGCCACCAACATCCCGCCGCACAACCTGCGGGAGGTGGCCGCGGGCATCGTCTGGTCCCTGCAGAATCCGGAGGCGACGGACGAGGAGCTCCTCGAAGCGCTGATCGCCCGGGTCAAGGGGCCCGACTTCCCCACCGGCGCGCTGATCGTCGGCCGGCGCGGCATCGACGACACGTACCGGACCGGCCGCGGTTCGATCACCATGCGGGCGGTCGTCGAGGTCGAGGAGGACGCCAAGGGGCGCCAGTGCCTGGTCGTCACCGAGCTGCCCTACCAGGTCAACCCGGACAACCTCGCACTGACCATCGCCGAGTCGGTGAAGGACGGCCGGATCACCGGCATCGCCGACGTCCGCGACGAGAGCTCCTCGCGCGTCGGCCAGCGCCTGGTGATCGTGCTCAAGCGCGACGCGGTCGCCAAGGTCGTGCTGAACAACCTCTACAAGCACACCCAGCTGCAGACCACCTTCGGCGCCAACATGCTGGCCCTGGTCGACGGCGTGCCGCGCACGCTCAGGCTCGACCAGTTCGTCCGCCACTACGTGTCCCACCAGATCGAGGTCGTGGTCCGCCGGACCCGCTACCTGCTGCGCAAGGCCGAGGAGCGGGCGCACATCCTGCGCGCGCTGCTCAAGGCACTCGACCGGATGGACGAGGTCATCGCGCTGATCCGGCGGTCGCCCTCGGCGTCCGCCGCGCAGGGCGGCCTGATGACGCTCCTGGAGATCGACGAGATCCAGGCGCAGGCCATCCTCGACATGCAGCTGCGCAAGCTGGCCGCTCTGGAGCGCCAGCAGATCACCGACGAGTACGACGCGCTGATGGCGCAGATCAACGAGTACCAGGCGATCCTCGCCTCGCCCGAGCGGCAGCGCACGATCGTCCAGGACGAGCTCTCCGAGCTCACCGCGCGGTACGGCGACGAGCGCAGGACCGAGATCATCGCCTACGAGGGCGACATGTCCATCGAGGACCTCCTCGCCGAGGAGGACATGGTCGTCACGATCACCCGCGGCGGCTACGCCAAGCGAACCAACACAGATCTTTACCGGGCGCAGAAGCGCGGCGGCAAGGGTGTGCGGGGTGCGCAGCTGCGCCAGGACGACATCGTCGACCACTTCTTCGTCACCACGACACACCACTGGCTGCTGTTCTTCACGAACAAGGGCCGCGTCTACCGGGTCAAGGCGTACGAGCTCCCCGACTCGGGCCGCGACGCGCGCGGGCAGCACCTGGCGAACCTGCTGGCCATGCAGCCGGACGAGGTCGTCATGGAGGTCCTGGACCTGCGTGACTACGACGTCGCCCCCTACCTGGTGCTGGCCACCCGCAGCGGCCTGGTGAAGAAGACGCGCCTGTCCGAGTACGACTCGCCGCGCACGGGTGGCCTCATCGCGATCAACCTGCGCGAAGATGACGAGGTGATCGCCGCCAGGCTCGTGTCGGAGGAGGACGACCTCCTGCTCGTCTCCCGCGGTGCCCAGTCCATCCGCTTCACGGCCTCCGACGAGGCCATGCGCCCGATGGGCAGGGCGACCAGCGGTGTGATCGGCATGCGCTTCCTTGAGGGCGACGAGCTCCTGGCGATGAACCGGATCGCCGACGGCGACAACGTGCTCATCGCCACCGAGGGCGGATACGCCAAGCGCACCCCCGTGGATCAGTACCCGATCCAGGGAAGGGGTGGAAAGGGCGTCCTGACCGCCAAGATCGTTAGCGCCCGTGGCAAGCTGGTTGGCGCGGTCATGGTCAGGCCCGAGGACGAGGTTTTCGCGATCACGTCCGCCGGAGGGGTTATCCGGACGAGTGCCGGGGAGATCAAGCAGTCGGGCCGCCAGACGATGGGGGTTCGACTGATGAATCTCGCAGAGGGGGACAGCGTCGTGGCTCTGGCCCGCAACGCTGAGTCGTTGGAGACCGAGGAAAACGCCGAGGTACCGGTGGAGACCGAGGGGAACGGGGAAGGAGATAACCCGTGAGTTCTCAGGGCGAGCCGGGCTCGCGCCCCGCCTCCTCGTCGACACGCGACCAGGTGACGGAGAAAATAGACAAGACCGCCGAAACGAAAGGCGTTGAGGCGGCCTCGTCACCGGTTAACGGTAGCGCGCCCGCGCCGGAAACCGATGAATCGGTAGCCGACGACCCCAAGGGCAGGAAAAAAGTGACGACCACAGAGGATGGCAAGCAGGCCGAGACCACGGTGCGGATCCGTCCAGGATCTCCACCTCCATCCGCGCCGCCGTTACAGTCACCCTCATCGCCTCCGCCGGCGGCGGGGCAGCAGAACCGTCCACCGGCGGGGCAGCAGCCCTGGTCGCCCGGGAGCCTGTCGTCGCCCCAACCGCCGCTGGACGCGCCTGGCAGGAAGCCCTCGGACATCCCCGCTCCCAGGTCGCCCCGTAAGGCGCACCTGGTGCTGCGCAGGGTCGAGCCGTGGTCGGCCATGAAGTTCAGCTTCGTGGTGTCACTGGTCTGCTTCGTGGTGCTGTTCATCGCGGTCGCGGTGCTGTACATGGTGCTGTCGGGGCTGGGGGTGTTCGACAACATCATCCAGACGGTCAACCAGCTGACGACCGCCGACGGCAAGGCCACCAGTGGTGTCGACGTCGCCTCCTGGTTCGAGCCGGTCCGCATCCTGGGCTACACCGCCCTGATCGGCGCGGTGAACGTCGTGCTGATCACCGCACTCTCCACTCTCGGTGCGGTGATCTACAACGTCGCCTCCGACCTGGTCGGAGGCGTGGAGGTCACTTTCAGCGAGGCCGAGTAACCGATCTTGAGTCATGTCCCCGTCCTTCCGCGGTCGGGGACATGGCGCAAGCAGGTGCCGGAACAGGGTAAGCTTTTCCCAGTTCGAACGGACGGGTTCGCCTCCGCGAAGCGGGTGCGGGGCCGTTCGTGCGCGCTGAGGGGCTATAGCTCAGACGGTTAGAGCGCTTCCCTGATAAGGAAGAGGTCCCAGGTTCAAGTCCTGGTAGCCCCACCTCGATGAACGCCCCGAAGCGATCAAGCTTCGGGGTTTTTTGCTGCAACGGCCTCACTCGAACAGTCCGTTGACCTTCTTGAGGGCGTCTTGGCGGCTCTTGCCGTCCCCGTGCGTGTAGATCTCCATCGTGACCGGGATCCGGCTGTGCCCGAGGATCTTCATTGCGTCACGTGGCGCGACCCCCGGCTTCTTGAGCAGTGACGCGGGGTGTGCCGCAGGTCGTGAACGTGGATCGGCCGCAGTTTGTTCGCCGCCATGATCCGGGCGAGGTTACGCGGCTCGATCGGCCGCCCCGACTTGGTGGTGAACACAAGC
This sequence comes from Streptosporangium sp. NPDC001681, assembly GCF_040298085.1. NCBI lineage: Bacteria > Bacillati > Actinomycetota > Actinomycetes > Streptosporangiales > Streptosporangiaceae > Streptosporangium > Streptosporangium sp. NPDC001681. The sequence continues at coordinate 76,104 of NZ_JBEOZN010000028.1, forward strand.
CCGGTGTTCCCCGGTTCTTGCCCGCCTCCTCTTCGCGGATCTTCTGCCCGCCCCGCTGGAAAAGCGCGGGTGTTCGCGGTATTTCGGGTGAGAAACGCGTGAACCCGCACGCCTCCCGCAGCTCATGGCAGCGGGGCGTGCGGGTTACCGGAATCCGAGCCGGTGTCCTGCCATCGGTCGCAGGGCTTCACGGCTACTGCCGCGTCAACCTGCGGTAGATGAGCCGCTGTCTTGACCAAGGGCAAGCGAACTCCTCGGCTCCTCCGCGGGTAGGCCGCGGAGCCATGCCTGGATGGGGAGCGAACGGCGCATCGGCTTCCGCGCCGTCGTGACGGCTGCAGCGAGTCCGTTGCGGCCTCAGCTGTCCTGGCCGGCGGGGATGAAGTTCGCGTATTCCTCGATGCGGGTGATCAGGCTGGCGTCGTCGAAGCGGAAGTACACCGCGGCGTGCACCTCGCCGCGCATGCCGTTCTTGGCGGCCACGTGCACGACGTGCTGCTGGAGGACTTCGCCGGACTGGGAGAGTTGGCGGGTGATGTCGTAGCGCATCGATTCCATGGTGTGGATCTTCCCCTTCATCCCCTCGATGTTCTCTTCGATGGTCTCCTCGCCCTTGCCGTCGTTGTGCCAGACGGTCGCGGTGTCGGCGCACATGGCGCGGGCGGTGTCCCAGTCAGCCGTCTCCAGGGCGCGGAGGTAGGTGACGGCCTTGTCCTTGAGGTTCTGGCTCATGGTGTTGCTTCTTTCTGTCCGTGCGGGTTGCCGACGGTGGTGGGGGGTCAGTTCTGGTCTGTCTTGTCGTGGATCAGGGAGCGTTCGCCGGCCTCGACGCGCATGGGCAGGTGGTTGCCGGGCGGTGAGAGGGGGCAGACGAAGACGGCCGGGTTCAGGTGGTGGTAGGAGAGGGTTGCCTGGTTGAAGTCGACCGGCAGAGTGCTGCCGGGCTCGAGCAGGGGCAGCGAGAGCCAGCGGCCGATCTCGGGTGTCTCGTTGCCGTTGGTCTCGTCGGTGAACACCACCAGGCGCTGGCCGGGTTGTTCCTGGAGGACAGCCAGTACGTATTCGGTGCCGTTGATGGTCACGGCCAGGTCGACCGGGGCCAGCATGGCCTCGGTGCTGCGCGGGACGGTCAGCCGCCGCACCTCGATGCGGCGGCCCTCGGGAACTGCCCGGTACTGGCCTTCGAACACCCACGAGGAGTCGTAGGGGAAGGTGTCGATACCGCTGAGACCGGAGCGCTCGACGGCCCCGCTGTCCATGACCACCAGGCCGTAGTAGCCGTCGGCACCACCGGCGAAGCCGACGCGATCGTCGGGGAATCGCAGTGAGCAGCCCGAGGGTACTCGCGCTGTTCCATCGACTGTCGTGCCGTCGATCGTCACGCCGTCCGCGGCCGTGGCCGTCACGGTCAGTGCACCGGCTTCATCGGTGCTCCACTTCCCAGGGACGCCGGGGAAGGTGTGGGTGTCGCGGCCGGTGATCTTGCCGTTGGCGACGACCTTGGCCTTGCCGTTCGGGCCGGCGACCTCTTCCCACCGGTCCTTGCGCCACGCCTGGTATTCGGCGGGAACGCCGTCTGCGGTGCTGGTGCCGGCTGTGGCCTGCCGACCGGAGGGGGACTGCAGTGCAGTCATCGAAGTGCTCCTTTCCTCCGTCGCGAACGCGCCAAGGTGGATGGTTCGCGACGGTGTCTGCGCAGAGAGGCTGCGCGGGCTCAACACCCAACCTACAAGGCTTATGCCTTACAAGCATTATGTGTTGCGTATAAGGCAAGAAGTTGGGTGCTGATGCTGCCTGGCGGGCAACCTGCGTGGAGATTGCAGATCAGCTGAGGCGTGCGGCCCAGACGGTGCGTTCGGTGCGTACCGAGAGGTCGTCGCGGTGCAGGATGCTGTGAGGGCTGTCTGTGTCGAGCAGCCGGTCGAGCGCGGCGAGATCTGCGGCCGGAAGCGCTTGTGCGGCGGCATCGCGGATGCGTAGCAGACTGCTGAGTGCGTAGCGGCCGATGGCCTCGCTGTGGGAGCCTTCGATGTTCACGGCGATGGTGCGCTCGCCTTCGAGGGTGAACCCGGCGGCGATCAGCATTGGCCCCCAGTCGGCGCCGCGGTGGGGCACGTGTTCGGCGTGGAAGTGCTCGGTCGCAGCGTGGCAGCGGTCTTCCAGGCCGGGCCGGTCCTCCGGGGCGTTCTCGGGCAGGAAGCGGGGGAATCCGGCCAGCTCGACGACGGCGAACAGGCCGCCGGGCGCGAGCATGTCGTGGACGTTGCGCAGTGCGCGGCCAGGGTCGGCCATGTGGTGCATCGAGGCCGAGGCCCAGACCAGGTCCGGCGTGCCGAGGTCGGGCCAGTCGGCGGCGTCGAGGTCGGCCTGCACGGTGCGCACGCGGTCATCCGCATCCTGGGCGCATGCCTTCTTCCGCAGGCGCTGCAGGTGTCCGGGCGAGGCGTCGACGGCTGTGACGTGTGCCTCGGGGAAGCGGTCGAGGAGGGCGAAGGTGCCCGCTCCGGTGCCGGAGCCCAGGTCCACGATATGGCGCGGGCTGGTCTTCAGGGGCAGCCATGCGGTGATGGATGCGATGTGCTCGCCGAGGACTTCCGCGTCCAGGTCGAGGATCTCCGCCTGGCCGGCGTCGTCCTGCTGGTGGTGGCCGTGCTGGGCGGAGTGGTGGGGGGTGTGCGGGTGTGCGTGGGTCATGCCGTCACCGTAAGGCGGGTTTGCTTACCCGGCACGATGGCTCCCGGGATGCGCAAGATATCGGCGCGTAGTGGTGCCCGACGCGCAAGGCGCACCCGTACCGAGGGTGCGCGTTGCCGTCATTCGCAGATGTCAGGGGTGTCGCAGTCGCCGTTGCCGGTGTCGCGCTGGTGGCCGCGGCGGGCGTCGCGGTCGAAGATGCCCAGGATCTCACACGGTCCGCCTTCGGCGCCGATGGCGTGCGGCATCATGGTGGGAAATTCGGCGGCCTGGTTGGTCTCGATGCGGAAGCGGCGATGTCCCAGCATGAGGATCGCGGTGCCGGAGAGTACGACCAGCCATTCCCGGCCGGGGTGGGCACGCATGCGGGAGGGGTTGTCGGGCGGCGGCTCGGTCATGCGCTGGCGTACGACGCTCATGCCGGGGTCGCCCTTGACGGGCCAGCGCATCAGGCCGTGGGCGCCGTCGATCATCGGGCTGGTGACGACGTCGTCGGCGGCGGTCTCGACGAGCTGGTCGAGGGTGGTGTCCAGGGCGCGGGCGAGGGTGACGAGCTGGTCCAGGGCGAGGCGGCGCTGACCGTTCTCGATGCGGCTCAGTGAGGACTGGCTGAGGTTGGCGCGGGTGGCCAGTTCTTCCAGGGACCAGCCCTGTGCGACCCGCAGGGCGCGGATGCGTTTGCGTACGAGGCTGTCCAGGTCGCCAATTTCTTGCGTCATAGGCAACATCATATGCCCATGATGCAAGGCGGGTTTAACGTCGTGTGCAGAAGGCCCGGAATGGTCGGGCCACGCACGATGAAAGGGCGCGACATGTCTGTGCGGACTTCCGCGTACGCGAGCGACGCACTGCCCGGCGAGACCGTGGACGTTGTGGTGATCGGCGGCGGCGCCGCGGGCTTGAACGGTGCCCTGATGCTGGCCCGCTCCCGCCGTTCGGTCGTCGTGATCGACAGCGGGACGCCCCGCAACGCGCCTGCCAAGGCCATGCACGGCTTCATCGTGCTGGACGGCACGCCGCCCACCGAACTGCTCAAGCGGGGCCGGGAACAGGTGCGCCAGTACGGCGGCAGGGTCGTCTTCGGAGAGGTGACCTCTGCCGAACCGGCCGCCCCGGCCGTCGACGGTGATCTGCGTTTCATGGTCAGCCTGGCCGACGGCGGCACGGTGACGGCACGCCGCGTGCTGGTGGCCACCGGCCTGCGGGACGTGCTGCCGGACGTGCCCGGCCTCGCCGAGCACTGGGGGCACGCTGTGGTGCACTGCCCGTACTGCCACGGCTGGGAGGTACGCGACGAACCGATCGGCATCCTCGCCACCGGCCCCGCCTCGATCCACCACGCGCTGCTGTTCCGCCAGCTGACCGACGACCTCATCTACTTCACCCACGGCACCGATCTCGACGACGACACCCGAGCGCGCTTCGCCGCCCGCAATATCCGCATCATCGACACCCCGGTGCAGGAAGTCATGACGAGCGAGGACGGCGGCATCGCGGGCGTGCGCCTGACCGATGGCACGGTCGTGGCCCGCCGCGTCCTCGCGCTCGCCACGCAGATGCAGGCCCGCACCGAGGGCCTGGACGGCCTGAAGCTGCCGATGGAGGACCTGCCCGGCGACATGGGCCGCCGCTTCGCCTCCGGCATGGCCGGCACCACCGAGGTGCCGGGCGTGTGGGTGGCCGGCAACGCCACCGACCTGACCGCCCAGGTGGGCGCCTCCGCCGCAGCGGGCGCTCTGGCCGGCTCCCACATCAACGCCCTCCTGGCCACCGCCGACACCGACGTGGCCCTCGCCGCCGCCCAGACCGGCACCACCACCTGACGTTAGGGCTCCTACCGGCCCACCGCGCACCCGCGCTCAGCCGCGCGAGGTGGCCGGACCCCTACCCCATCCACTTCGGCGACCGGACCTGCTCCGGCGCTGACGCTGCATGCCCATTTTGAGAGGAATCCATGAGTACGAACCAGCCTCCACAGGTGGCGGCCGCTGACGGAAGCGGCGGAGGCGCACCGGATGCACGTCAGCTGCGCACCATTCTGATTACCGTCTCCATCGCGCTGATGGCCGTCATCGCGTCGGTGTCCGGGCTGAACGTCGCCCAGACGCACATGGCCGTCGAGTTCGGCGCCTCGCAGAACACCATTTTGTGGATCATCAACATCTACACCCTGGCCCTGGCCGCGCTGCTGCTGCCGCTCGGCGCGATCGGTGACCGCCTGGGCCGCAAGCCCATGCTGATCGCCGGGCTGGGTGTCTTCGGCGTCGCCAGCGTCGCGGCGGGCCTGGCTCCGACGGCCGAGGTGATGCTGGCCGCGCGCGTGGCCGGCGGTATCGGCGCCGCGATGATCATGCCCATCACCCTCGCCGTCATCACCTCCACCTTCCCCGAGGAGAAACGTGGCACGGCGATCGGCGTGTGGACCGGCGTCGCGGGAGGCGGCGGCATCCTGGGTATGTTCCTTTCCGCGCTCCTCGTCGACGTCGCCGACTGGCGCTCGCTGTTCGTGCTGCCCGTCGTCCTGATCATCGTGGCCCTGGCCATGACGCTGAAGTCGGTCCCCAACTCCCGCGAGAGGTCCGGCCATGGCTTCGACACCATCGGCGCGCTGGTATCGACCGTCGCCGTGGTTGGACTCATCTTCGTCCTGCAGGAGGGTCCCGAGCGTGGCTGGACCGCGCCCGTGACTCTGATCAGTCTCGCTGTCGGTCTCATCGCCGCCCTCGGCTTCGTGGCCTGGCAACTGCACCGCCGGGACGCATCGCTGCTGGACGTGCGGCTGTTCCGTGAGCGTGGCCTGGCCGGCGGCTCGATCACGCTGCTGGCGGTCTTCGGCGTCCAAGCGGGCATCGCCGTGGTCCTCTTCCCGTTCTTCCAGGCCGTGCTCGGCTGGTCGGGGCTGCTGTCCACGCTGGCGCAGATGCCCATGGCCGTGATGATGATGACGACCTCCGGCCTGGCCCCCAAGCTGGCCGCACGCATCGGCTCCCGCTCGACCATGGCCGCGGGCATCGCGCTGGCCGGCGTCGGACTGGCCCTCATGGCCCTCTTCGTCTCCGCCGACGGGGGCTACCTGACCATCCTGCCCGGCATGCTCGCCATGGGCATCGGCATGGGCCTGTCGATGACCCCCTCCACCGAGGCCATCACCGGCTCCCTGTCGCGCGAGAAGCAGGGCGTCGCCTCCGCACTCAACGACGTCACCCGCGAATTCGGCACCGCCCTCGGCGTCGCCCTGCTCGGCGCGCTCCTATCCGCCGGCTACCGCAGCGCCATCGACGACAGGCTGCACGGCATCCCTCCGGAGGCCGCGAACACGGCCCGGGAAGGCATCGCCAACGCCGTTGAGGTGGCCGGCAGCACCGGCTCGCACGCGCAGAACCTGGTCCACGCCGCCCAGCAGTCCTTCGTCGACGGCTGGCAGCAGGCCATGTGGGCCGGCGTCGCCGTCATGGGCGCTCTGTTCGTCTACATCGCCCTGCGCGGCCCGAAGAACTCCGTCCCCGCGACGGCCGACGACGCCGAGGCCACCGAGCCCGTCCCCGCCTGATAACGGGGTAAGCGGTGGGCGGACGGCACGAAGACCGCCGTCCTGGGGTTGGGCGTTGGGCACCGCGAGGTCGCGGTGCCCAAC